>JBFEQR010000143.1:0-6208 GCA_041549425.1 Yoonia sp.
AGGTGCAGGCCGAAGAAGAGTATCTGCGCCACGCGGTGTCCGAACTTGATGCGCTGGACCCGCAACCGGGCGAAGAGGCGTCGCTGGACACCCAGCGGAGGCTGATGCAAGCGGCCGAAAAAATCCGCGCCGATATCGGCAAGGCCGGAGAGGCGCTTGGCCTGAATGGCGCCGAAGGGCTGGTCGGTGATGCGTCGCGTTGGCTGCAAGGGGTTGCTGGCGATGCAGAGGGGCGGTTGGACGCCCCTTTGGAAGCGATCGAACGCGCGATGCTGGCGCTGGATGAGGCGCAAAGCGGCGTGGCGGCCTGCCTTGATGACCTGTCCTTTAACGTGACCGAACTGGAAGAAGTCGAAGAACGGCTTTTCGCGATCCGTGGTCTGGCGCGCAAACATGGCGTGCTGCCGGACGATTTGTCAGGCTTTGCCGACGCATTGCGCGACAGGCTGCGTGTTCTTGACGATGGCGCCCGCGACATGGCGGGCCTCGACAGCAACGTAGCGCAGGCGCAGACGGCCTATGATGCTGCGGCTGGTGCACTGCATGACAAACGCCGCGCGGCGGCTGCGTTGCTTGATCAGGCAATGGCGCGCGAATTGGCGCCGCTCAAGATGGAACGGGCTGTCTTTGCAACGACAATGACTGCTGCAGAGGCCGGACCGGACGGGCGCGATGCCGTGGCCTTTACTGTCGCCACGAACCCTGGCGCACCGGCAGGGCCGTTGAACAAGATCGCGTCGGGGGGTGAGCTGAGCCGCTTTCTGCTGGCGCTCAAAGTGTGTCTGACACAAGCCACTGACGGTCTGACGATGATCTTTGACGAGATTGACCGCGGCGTTGGTGGTGCCACAGCCGATGCCGTCGGTCGCAGGCTTGCCGAGTTGGCGCAGGGGGGCCAGGTGCTTGTCGTGACCCACTCGCCGCAGGTTGCGGCCTTGGGCGGGCATCACTGGCGGGTGGAAAAGCTGCAAAAAGCTGATGAGACGCGGTCAACTGTGGTTGCTCTGGATCATGTCGCAAGGATCGAAGAAATCGCGCGAATGCTGTCGGGCGATACCGTCACTGACGCTGCCAAAGATGCTGCACGCGCATTGATCGAACCCCAGAAATAAAGATGGGCGCCGCAAGAAGCGACGCCCTGAACTTAAACCTGTTACCCAGCCCACTCATAATCCATGTATCTCGGCCACTCACCTCCGCGATACACGCAGTCCATTTGTGAGACAACAAAGCCTCGGAAACGATTGGCGCGTCACACTAAATTCTGGTCGCTACCAACATCACTCGTTACAACCCGAGGTGAACATCACCTCTTAAGGGAAACGTAACATAATGGCGATCTCTCTAGCAACCTATACGAAAGTATATCAATGCTACTGACCTAAATTCCTGATATTTGAGAGATTTGCCGGCGTTTTTTTAAGTGTCTATAAATAAATGTAAAAATTATTCCACGCAGGCTGGATTCTGGGAAAAACGCCATTGCAATAGTACATCTTCGGGGAAGGAATTGCGTCTGTATGGTGGGCGTTGACGATCTAGTTACGTAACGTCACTACAGCCCTTGGTTGCTTTTTTGATGCGAGAATTTCACGCAAACGGTGAATTCGGCCAGATTCCGGTGCCTGCGAAATGTGCGGCCGCGGGCAAAGAGCGCCCTTCCCTCTGATGTCGAAAATCCCCTTGGATGCCTGCATCAGTTAAAATAGAGATAGGACAACCGCGAGGTTTGCCCGACTGAAGTTGTTTTGTTCGCGCGTGCCCATCGCTGAACCAACGAAAGACCACTGATGGGCAAGCCAGTCAAAACGTTGCTGCAGCAAACTTATACTGACACGACCGCTGCGCTGCGCGACGCTGCACGTGTTATGAAGCAACACGGGCCGAACCAGATCCAGTTCTGGTTTATCGCGCTGGCCATCGGAATCGCGGCGGGTTTTGCGGCTGTGGTGTTCCGTTTGGGGATCTATGCGATCCAGACCACAGTCTACGGCAGCGACGATGTGCTGACACTGCATTCATTTGCAGCAAATCTGGCGTGGTACCATTTGCTGATCGTGCCGATTATCGGTGGTTTGATCGTGGGCTTGATCCTTGATCGTTTCACGGATGATGGCCGCGTCAGGTCGGTTGCCGATGTGATCGAGGGGGCGGCCCTTTCGGAGGGGCGGGTCGAGGTGCGGCGGGGTCTTGCATCGGCTGCAGCGTCCATGATCACACTTTCGACTGGCGGGTCCAGCGGGCGTGAAGGACCGGTGGTGCACCTTGCCGCCGTGATTTCCACAGCTGTTTGCCGCTGGATCAATGCCAGCGGGATCACAGGGCGCGATCTGCTGGGGTGTGCTGTCGCGGCTGCCGTTTCCGCAAGTTTCAACGCGCCCATTGCCGGCGCACTCTTTGCGCTCGAAGTCGTCTTGCGGCACTTTGCGGTTCATGCCTTTGCACCGATCGTCATCGCCTCTGCGGTGGGTACGGTGATCAATCGCACCATCTTCGGGGATGTGACCGAGTTTTCGCTGCCGGTTCAAAATGCGCTGGCGTTCTACGTGGAACTGCCCGCGTTTCTGATCCTTGGTCTGGTGTGCGGTCTGGTTGCCGTCGCCTTGATGAAAGCGATCTTCTGGGCCGAGAACATCGGCAATTATGTCCAAGCGGAAACAGGTTTGCCGCGCTATCTGCGCCCTGCGGTAGCCGGAGCAATGTTGGGGGCGATTGCGATCTGGTGGCCTCATATCATCGGGGTGGGGTATGAAACCACATCACTGGCCCTGACCGGTGAATTGCTGCTGCATGAAGCCATTGTCTTTGTCGTCCTGAAGGTTGTGGCCGTCGCGATCACCATGGGCGGGCGAATGGGCGGCGGTGTGTTTTCGCCGTCCCTGATGGTGGGTGCTTTGACGGGGCTGGCCTTCGGGATCATCGCCACCGCGATCTTTCCAACGGTTTCTGGCAGTGGCACGCTTTATGCTCTGGCGGGCATGGGGGCTGTGGCTGCGGCTGTCTTGGGCGCGCCGATCTCGACCACGCTGATCGTTTTTGAACTGACGGGTGACTGGCAAACAGGCCTTGCTGTGATGGTGGCGGTTTCCATGTCCACCGCTTTGGCGTCCCGTCTGGTCGACAGATCATTCTTCCTGACCCAGCTTGAGCGGCGCAACGTCCATCTGGCCGCCGGACCGCAGTCCTATCTGCTGGCGACGTTCAAAGTCTCGAGCGTGATGCGGGATATGGAGGCACCCAACGCGGCGTCAGAGGAAGAATGCTGGCAGTTGGTGCGCGACGGGCTTTATCTGGACGGCAATGCGACGCTGGAACAGGCGATGCCGATATTCGATCGTGGCAGCCCGCGCTTTATTCCGGTCGTCACGCTGGGCGGCGAAGACGCCCCGCCACAGCTTTGGGGCGCATTGTTTCAGGTGGACGCATTGCTGGCCATGAACCGTGCCCTGTCAGAGACAGCCGCAGAAGAGCATTCCTAGACCTGCTCGACCGCGACCTTTTCATGATAAAAGGCGATGTGATCCTTGATGGGCGCAACGGCGTCGATCGGATTTTCGTAGGACCATGCCGCGTTAGGCACAGGGCCGCTTTTGGCTTCGATGGTGAAGTAGCTTGCGTTGCCCTTGTAGGGGCAAGTCGAGGTCATTTCGGTCGGTTCAAAGAACGCCATCGCCAGATCGGCGCGGGGGAAATAGATGACAGGCGGGTAATCCCCTTCGGTCAGTTCCAGTGCGTTTGTGCTTTCGCCCAAAACAGCCCCGGCCGCACGCACAACCCATGTGCCGGTCGCAGGGCGAATTTTGATATGGTCAGCCATTTCGCTTTTCCTTTCATCTGCTGCGGCGTGCCGCAAGTTCGGGTGATGTTCGCGCCCTTCAAGGACAGTCTTGTGTCATAAGGGGCCGCAGGCTTGCGCCAGCCATGCACCGCTTTCTTCGTCCAGTCGCGGCGCCAGAAGCGACAATGTATCCGCATGATAGCGATCAATCCAGTCCCGTTCTGCGGGGCTGAGCATTTCCGTTGCGATCAGGCGTCTGTCAAAGGGCACATGGGTCAATGTTTCGAAGGCCAGCATCTCGCGCGCGTCAGCACCTACAAGGGCGGGCGCGTCGATGGTCACGATCAGGTTTTCGATCCGGATGCCAAAAGCCCCCTCACGGTAATACCCCGGTTCATTGGACAGGATCATCCCCTTCTGCAAGGCTACCTCCGAGCGGCGCGAGATCCCTTGCGGCCCTTCATGTACGCTCAGATAGCTGCCCACACCGTGGCCCGTGCCATGATCATAATCCTGACCCGCCAGCCACAAGGGTGCGCGCGCAAGAGCATCCAGATGCTGCCCGCCGACGCCGTGGGGGAAACGGATGCGGCTGATGGCGATCATGCCTTGCAGAACGCGCGTATAGCAGGTGCGGTGTTCCTGCGTTGGCGTGCCTATCGCCATGGTGCGGGTGATATCGGTGGTGCCGTCGATATATTGTCCGCCGCTATCGACCAGCAACAATTCGCCCTCGCCCAGCGGGCGGTTTGTCTCATCGCTCACGCGGTAGTGCACGATCGCCCCGTTCGGTCCTGCGCCGCAGATCGTCTCAAAGCTGATGTCGCGCAAGGCGTTGGTCTGCATCCGAAAGCCTTCAAGGGCTTTGACGACGTCGATTTCGGTCAGCCCGGCACCTGGCCTTTGCGCATCCAGCCAAGCCAGAAACCGCACCATCGCCACCGCGTCGCGCAGGTGGGCGGTCTTTGCGCCTGCGATCTCGGTTTCGTTCTTGCAGGCTTTGGGCAGGATGCAGGGGTCCTTGCCCTGCACGACCTCGCATGCGGCCGCGTCCAGCGTTGCGGCCACAATCTGCGGGCAGGTGCGAGCGTCAATCAGGACCTTGCCGGACAGCTGCTTGAGGGCATCCAGAAAGCCAGTTACATCATGCACTAGAACATCCGTGCCAAGATGTCCGGCGATGTCCGTGGCTTTTCCTGCCCCTGCAAACAGATCGACCTGTCCCGTCTTGTGCAGGATGGCAAAGGCCTGCGGTACGGGGTTACGCGCAATGTCGGTGCCGCGAATATTCAAAAGCCACGCGATGCTGTCCGGCAGGGTCAGGATCGCGGCGTCTTCTGTCATCTTTGCGGCCAGTCGGGCGCGTTTGTCCGCATGTGCCTCGCCAGCATGAGAGATATCATGCGCTGTGAAAGGGGCCGTCGGGGCGGGTGGTTGATCCGGCCAGATCATGTCGATCAGGTTGTCGGTCGGCGTCAGCGTAAACTTGGGCAGATCACGGCGCAAAGCGGTGATTTCGGACACGGTATGCAACCACGGATCATAGGCCAGTGTGCCACCTTGGGGGCGTTTTTCGCCCAGCCAAGCGGCAAGCTGCGTCTCGGGCCAGTGTACGGGCGTGAACACATCTGCAACCTGTGCCCGCACCTGCACGCGGTAGCGGCCATCGACAAAGACACCGGCCACATCCGCCAGCACCGCACAGAACCCCGCAGAGCCGGAAAACCCAGTCAGCCATTCCAGACGCGCGTCGCGGGGTGCGACATATTCGCCTTGATGGGCATCGGCACGCGGCACCAGAAAGACGTCAAGGCCACGTGCGGCCATGGCGTCGCGCAGGGCGCGCAGGCGTGGCGGGCCTTGGTCGGGCGTAGATTGTGCTTGAAACGTCTGAAACATGCGCAGACCTCCTCGCGCCGGATAAAGGGGGGTGACGGGCCTTGCGGCCCTAGCCGGCTTTGCGCATTCCCAGAACGCGCGCACGCTTGCGCGGGTCGCTGTCAAACAGGCTGGCCAGCTGTTCGGTCATGGCGCCGGCCAGTTGTTCCACATCCGTGATGGTCACCGCGCGTTCGTAATAGCGGGTCACATCGTGGCCGATACCGATGGCCACCAGTTCAACCGCCTTGCGTTTCTCGACCATGGCAATCACGTCGCGCAGGTGTTTTTCAAGATAGTTGGCAGGGTTCACCGACAGCGTGCTGTCATCCACCGGCGCACCGTCGGAAATGACCATCAGCACCTTGCGCTGTTCATGACGCGCCAGCATCCGGCGATGGGCCCATTCCAGCGCCTCGCCGTCGATATTTTCCTTCAGCAGGCCTTCTTTCATCATCAGGCCAAGATTGGGCCGTGTGCGCCGCCAAGGGGCATCGGCAGATTTATAGATAATGTGGCGCAGATCATTCAGACGTCCGGGGGTCGCTTCGC
>JBFEQR010000144.1:0-6172 GCA_041549425.1 Yoonia sp.
ACCCCGTCAGAGTAATCCGCAACCCCCCAGCCATGCGCGTGGGCATAGCCCTGCATGTCGCCTTTGCTTTGCACCATCAAAGCGTTCTGCGCCTTCACAAGGCCGCATTCGACGCGGGTCGGTTCATTGGCATGCATGGCATAAAGGCGGCACATGGGCGGGCTCTCCTTGTGGATTTGGGTGAGAGTTTAGGCATTTTGCGCGCCGTGGACTGATCTTGATCAATCATGCCGCGTGGTCGGGTTCTAGAATGCGGGATCATGACATTATCCACCCCAACGGCCCTGTTGCCGCGCAACTGTCCCGATCCGACCCGCATCGCGCCGCGTTTGCTTGCGGCAGAGCCTGCTTTGCGCAGTTCGGGCGATTTTGGTGCGGGTGTGCATCAGGGGTGCGCTGCGGGGCCTGCGATTATCATCGGCGATCAGTCCGTGATCCCGCTTTTTGCCCGCGCGTCGCAGTCGCGTCTGGATTACCGGATGGCGTGGCTGGCGCAGGACGGTGACGCCGTCATCGTGCAGCACAGGGACCACCGGTTTGAACGCTATCTGACCGCACTTCTGGGGTTGGAACAGGTGAATTTTGTGTCAGGTGACAGCCACCTTCCGCTGTCCGTCAGCCAAGAGGCGCAAACCGCAGGGCCGCTGCACGACGCGCTTGTGCAGTATGCCGCACAAAGGGGTGCGGTGACCCTGAAACCTTATCTGACAACCGGTCACACATGGCTTTTGGCGCGCCGTTTGTGGCAGCAGACAGGGGCAGAGATTTCCGTTTGCGGGCCAACCCCGCGCACCGTGCGGCGGGCCAATGACAAGCTGTGGTTTACGACGCTGGTCCATGCCCTGTTGGGGCAGGACGCCACACCGCCGACGCTTTCGGCCTTCGGACCTGCGGCGGCGGCGGGGCTGGTGGCCTATCTGGCACAACGCGCCGAGACCGTGGTTGTCAAAGTCCCCGACAGTGCGGGGGCCGTTGGCAACATCACCTTGTCGGCCCAACGCCTGCGCGGTCACAGCCTGACCTATATCAGACAGCTTTTGGTGACCCGCCTGCATGCGCGCGGATGGCAGGACCGGTATCCTGTGCTGGTGGGCGTGTGGGACGGGGCCGTCAGCCACAGCCCGTCGGCGCATATCTGGCTACCCCTGCCGAACGAGGGGCCGCCTTCGTTTCAGGGGCTTTTCGAACAGCATGTCCGCGACGGGTTCGGGGCCTTCGTCGGGGCCCGGCGTGCTGAACTGCGCGCGTCTTTGCGCGACAGGTTGACCCAAGAAGCACTTTGCATCGCCGGCTTGTTGCAGCAGATCGGGTATTACGGCCAGTGCAGCTTTGATGCCGTGATCTGTCAGGGCGAAACGGCAAATCCGCAGGTCCACTGGATTGAATGCAACGGGCGCTGGGGGGGTGTGTCGCTGCCCTTGCAACTGGCCGCGCGGATTTGTCCGCAGGACCCGCCAGAGGGGCTGTTGATCGTGCAGGAAACCCGTCGTGATCTGCGCGCCGTGACGACGGATGATTATCTTGCCGCGCTTGCGGACGTGCTGGCGGGTCCCGATCACCCCGCCGACGGCATCATTGTGATGTCACCACCGCAGGCCAATCGCGGTGTCATGCTGAACTGGCTGGTTCTTGCGCCCACACAAACCATTGCCGCCGCGCGGGCAAAGACCGCGATGACGCGCCTGCAAGCACGGTTTGGCCGCTAGAAAAGGAGGGCACCATGACCGATGACCAGACCGAAACCATTGCTTTTCTGCAAGGGGCGGGCGGCGGGCCGGTGCCTGACGACATGATCGAGACGCACGGCGCGATTGTGGCGCTTTATCGCGATGAGGCGCTCAAGATCAAACGGGCGGTCAAATACGACTACCTTGATTTTTCGACACTGGAACTGCGTGAAAAGATGCTGCGCCGCGAGGTGACGCTGAACGGGGCGGCCGCACCGGGGCTTTACCGCGATGTGGTGCCGATCACCCGCGATGCGCGGGGCAAGTTGCAGATCGGCGGGCAGGGTGCGGTGGTCGAATGGGTCTTGCGGATGGTGCGTTTTCCCGCCGAGGCGGAACTGTCCGTGATGGCCGACAATGGCCAGATCGACCTGCCGCTGGCGGATGCTTTGGGCCGGTCCATCGCCGATTATCACCAGAACGCGCAGCCGGTGCCGGAGGACGGTGCCGTGCTGATCGCCGAAATCATCGCAGAGCTGGACCGCGTGCTGTCGGACATGGCAGGCGCGCTTGGTCAGGACAGCATTGATGCGGTTCTGAGTTGGCTGCGCGCGGCACAGGATCGCGGGGCCCCGTTAATGCGCCAAAGAGGGCAGGCGGGCTGGGTGCGGCGCTGTCACGGTGATCTGCATCTGCGCAATATCGTCATGTGGAAGGGTCAGCCCACGCCTTTTGATGCGCTGGAATTCGATGAACGCCTCGGGACCTGTGATGTGCTATATGATCTGGCGTTCCTGCTGATGGATCTGGGCCATCGCGGGCTGGATGATGCGGCCAATGTGACGCTGAACGCCTATCTTTTCCGGGCGGGCACCGATGATCACCTGCATGGGCTGGCCTTGCTGCCGCTGTATCTGGCCGTGCGCGCGGCGATCCGCGCGATGGTGGATGTGCAGACCGCGCCGTTTCAGGACGACGGGCAAGCACTGATCAAGGGTGCGGCGGGGTTCATGGCGCAGGCTTGCGGCTATTTGCAGCCGCAACCGCCGGTGCTTGTGGCGCTTGGAGGTCTATCAGGCACAGGCAAGACGACACTGGCCAAGCAGATCGCGGCACAGATTGGCCGCCCTCCGGGGGCGATACACATCCGTAGCGATCTTGAGCGCAAGGCTCTTTTCGGTGTCGATCCGCTGCACCGTTTGCCGCAAAGCGCCTATGATCCACCGGTAACCGAAAAGGTTTATAGGCGGATGCGCGAAAAAGCGCGTCATGCGCTGGCGGCGGGTCATGCGGTCATTCTTGACAGTGTGCATGGCACGCTGGACGAACGTCAGGACGCGGGCCGCATCGCCAGCGATCTGGGCTGTGCCTTTCACGGGATATGGCTTGATCTTGACACCGCGGGGCGCGTGGCGCGCGTGGCGCAGCGCAAGCGCGATGCCTCTGATGCGGATGCGGCTGTCGCGCGCCGTCAGGCCGCGATGAAGCTTGGCCCGATCGACTGGACACGGATCAAGGCCGCAGGTGATCTGGCGACGCTGGCCGCGCAGGCCTTGTCGGTCCTCAAGACCGACAAGGACCAAGCCTAGGGGCAAGGGGCAAGGAAATAGGTGCCGTCGCCGCGCGCATAGGCGCATTGCTGTGTCGCTTCGTTCTGGGCCACGATTGTCCCTGCGGCCGCACCGGCAAGGGCCGCGATCAGCCGCCAGTTCTTGTCCGCGTCAAGCAACTCTGCCGTCAACAGACCGACAGCCGCGCCGCCCGTTGCGCCAACGACAGTGCGCTGGTCGGTGGTCAGGTTTTCACAGGCGGGAACCGCCAGAAGGCTGGCACCGGCCAGAAAAAGCGGAAGAATACGTGTCATTGTGGATCTCCTATGAGGTTACGGGACCGGCACAGCTAAACAGGATATCCGCAAGCGGAATTGATAAAGGTCAGTGCCACTTGCCGTGCGCTACATATTGCCCAACACTATATCCGACGCCATCGGGGGGAACGCAGGGATCATGACCTACGAGATCGCATTGGTGCTGGCCCTGCTTGTGGCTGCCATGACCGTGCTGGCAACCGAAAGCCTGCCGATCGAACTGGTGGCGCTGCTTTTGGTGGCGGTGCTGGTCGCGGGGGGCATTCTGGACGCGGCGGCGGCATTTCAGGGGCTTGCCAGCGAAACCGTGGTGATGCTGGCCTGTGTGATGGTGTTGTCGCACCGACTGACCGCCTCTGGCCTGATTGCGCGGGTCACCCGCGCCTTGTCGGACGGGCGTCAGATGGGGCCGCGTGTCACCTCTGCGTGGTTGATGGCGATTTCGGCATTCATGTCGGGCTTTCTGACCAACACAAGTACGACCGCCGTGCTGATCCCTGCTGCCACCGATGTGGCCAAGCGCACCGGCGTGCATCCGCGCCGGTATCTGATGCCGCTTGCCTTTGCGTCGATGATGGGCGGGTCGGCCACGCTGATCGGCACCTCGACCAATCTGGCGGCCAGCGGCGCCATCGCGCGTATGGGGCTAGACCCTTTTGCGACCTTCGAATTTATCGGCCCCGCCCTTGTGATTACAGCCGCAGGGATTGCTGTTCTGACGCTTTTTGGCCCTGTGCTGTTTCCCTCCGGCTCTGACAGCGCGGAACACGCGCCGGACCATCAGGTCAGCTTCATGACGACCCTGACTGTACCGGAGGGGTCCAAATTCATCGATGCCGCCATCGGCGACAGTGATTTCGCCGCCCTTGCGCTGACCCCCCTCGCGGTCAGCCGCCCCGGCGGGCGTCTTGCCCCGCATCCGCGCCGGAAATTGCAGGCCGGAGACCGTATCATCGTGCAAGGCCTGCGTGATGCCATCCTTGCCGCGATCAAGACCCCCGAGCTTGATTTCGCACCCGATGCCACCCTTGATCCCCACAGCACTGCCAAAAGGGCGGTTGTCGATGCCGTGGTGATGCCCGGTGCGCGCTGGATCGGGCAGACGCTGCGGGCGATGCGCGCAGGGATCGACCCCGATCTGGCGATCGTTGCCCTGCACCGGCGGGGGCAGGATGCGCCTGCGCTGATCGGGCGTATGCGTTTGAAGGTGGGGGACGTGCTGCTGATCTCGGGGCCGCGTGACCGCTTGCAGCTGCTGCGTCAGGGCACGGATCTGTCGGTGCCCGATACCGAACACCCGCTGCCGCCCAGCCAGTCCGAAGGCGGCTGGACCCTGCTGGGCCTGTTTCTGGCGATTGCGCTGGCAAGTTTCGGCGTGTTGCCGTTTTCGGTCGCGTTGTTGCTGGCGGTGCTGCTTTTGGTGCTGGCGGGCCGGATGACGTTGCAGGACTGTTTTGCGGTCATCAACTGGCGCATCCTGATCCTGATCGGGGGCATGTCCAGCTTTGGCCTTGCGATGTTGTCGTCGGGTGCGGCGCAATGGCTGGCCGGTGGCGTGCTGGCCGTTCTGGGGGGGTTCGGGCCGCAGGTCCTGCTGTTGGGACTGGGCGTTCTGACGATCCTGCTGACACAGCCGATGTCGAATGCGGCAGCGGCCCTGACCTTGCTGCCCGTGGCGATTGAAATGGCCGCGCAGACGGGGGCCGATCCGATGCCCTTTGTCGTGATGGTCACGCTGTCGGCCTCTATGTCCTTTATCGCCCCGTTCGAGCCTGCCTTGCTGCTGGTCTACGGCCCCGGTCAATACGGGTTCCGCGATTTCCCCCGCGCGGGTGGCCCGCTGACCTTGCTGGCGTTGCTCATGTTGGTGGTGCTGGTGCCGTTGTTCTGGCCGCTGGGTCTGCCATAGGATTGATTTTGCTCAACCCCTGCGGCACCTGATCGTGCCATCCCTGCCTTCAACAATGGGGCAGGAGTACCGATGGCAGACCGGCTTTTATTCGCGGACAGGAAAGACGCGGGCGCGCAACTGGCGGCAGCCCTGCGCGATACCGATCTGCGCGACGCGGTCGTCGTCGCCCTGCCGCGCGGCGGTGTGCCTGTGGCCGAAGAAATCTGCCGCACCTATCATCTGCCGCTTGATCTGGTCTTTGTGCGCAAGATCGGCACGCCGGGTCATGCCGAGCTGGCGGTCGGTGCAATTGTTGACGGGGACACGCCGCAGGTTGTGATCAACGCCCATATTGCCCGTTCCGTGGGGCTAAGCGATGCACAGGTGCACCAGATGGGCGAGGCCCTTCTGCCCGAGATTGCACGCCGCAGGGAACGCTATCTTGCGGGTGTGGCGCGCCCTGTGTTGCAGGGCAAAACCCTGGTGGTGGTGGATGACGGGGCCGCGACCGGTGCGACGCTGCGGGCCAGTTTGCTGGCCCTGCGCAAGACCGGTGCGGCGCGCATCATACTGGCCCTGCCGACCGCGCCGCCTGATGTGTTGCCGTCGCTGGCCGCTTTGACCGATCAGACGGTGTGTCTGGACCAGCCGCCTGATTTCCGTGCTGTCGGGGCCTCATACCGGCGCTTTGACCAGACCACGGATGCCGAGGTGACCGCAGCCCTGCAACGCTGCGCGGTGTGGGGG
>JBFEQR010000145.1:0-6125 GCA_041549425.1 Yoonia sp.
ATTACCGACTGACATTGCGGCAACTCGCCCTGCATCGCATCCATGGACACGGTGAAATCACTGCCCCCCAAAGGTGTGTTCGTGTTCACAGCACGCTGAGCGGCAAATCCACCCGAGACATGCACCTGCGACGTTGCCAGCGTATAGGCCCCCGTGCCAGCGCCCAGCACCGCGCCTGTGATCCGCTGCATGACTTCGTTGTGGGATGTGTCGGCAGGACGCATCACCTCGAAGGTCAGCTGCGGGATACGGTTTTCAAACCGCGCCAGTGCCATATTTTCGATCACAACATAGGCCGTACCGCGATAGGCGGGCGTGTTCTGCATCCCCTCCACGGCAGCGATCTTGGGGTCCGGTTGCTGGTCCATCCGTCCGTCATAAAGACGCAGGTTCAGGCTCCCGGGGGAAATCTCGGTTCCATCGGCCCAGATCCGTCCTATGCGGCCGACCTGCCCCTCACATAGGGCAAGCGCAAGGCTGACGCTGTAGCGGTAGGTCGTGACAGTCGGTGTCGAACTGTTGCCTTGCACGGTTGTCGACCGCTCTTTGAATTGCGATGCCCAGATAACCTGCCCCGCAACCCGCATCCGGCCAAAGACCTGCTGGATATCGGCCCCCTCCGTGGCGCCGGTCAGGCGAAACCGGTCAATGCGCGGCCCCTCGATCGCCGCACTGCCGCCGCCCATGACCTGTTGGTCGATACGGCGGCCGATCGCGGCCCCTGCCGCCCGTCCGATCGTCGCCATCGACAACCCCATGACAGAGCCGCCGATAGCCCCGCCAAGGGCCATTCCTATCGCTGAAAGCGCAATCGTCGCCATTGGTTACTCTCCTTGATCAAACAGAAAACGCGCCACGATGCGACGCTGCCACGGGGCCGAAAGCGGGCTTTCGACCACACCGTGGCCGGTATAGGCATGGATAAAGCTGGGTGCGGGTCCATCTGTGGCCACAAGCCCCAGATGTTTCGCGATGGCGCCGCGCCGCATGCGAAACAGCACCAGTTGCCCGTGCGCCAAAGGCCCTGCTGGTGCAGGGGGGAACCACCGTGCAACCACCCTGCGCAGGTATTCATCCCGCTGCGGTTCGGCCCAGTCAGCGGTATAGGCGGGGATACCGGTGATCTCGGTGCCGTAAACCTCGCGCCAAAGACCGCGCACCAGTCCGGCGCAATCGCAACCGACGCCTTTCAAGGTGCCTTGGTGCAGATACGGCGTGCCAATCCACTGCCGTGCACGCACAATGATGTCGGCGCTCATCGCGTCAGACTTCCACCGCTATTGGATTGGTCGGCTTTGGGCACGCTGACCAGCCAGTCCTCGCCCGGAATATCGGGGAACCCTTGAAAATTCAGCAGGTTGGCGAACTTCGCGATACAGGTCTCGGCGCGTTTGTCACAACCTGCGACGATGCGCAGACGGGTCCCGCTGGCAAGGGGCAGCGGAAATTCCGACCAGAATGTCAGCACACGCCCCGCAGGGGTCTGGGTATCGGCCTTGATGGCCGCCATCATCCCCGCTGCCGGTCCGGTCAACACCGTACACAGGCCGTGAGTGAACCACATCGGCTCATAGGCGACAGGCTCTGCAAGTGTCAGAATCTGCCCCGCCAGATCATCACCCAGAACATGCTCGAACCCGAAGGCAGGATCATTGATGTCCACACCACAGGCGCGATCCCCCAAAACCGCACTACAGGTCTTGAGAAACGACCGGCCCTGCGGCTGGTTCAGCGCATCTGTCAAACCGTGCAACTCGGCCTCAAACCCACCCGCACCACGGGTAATCTCGCCGATGGTGCCACGAAACTGGATCTGGCGCGCAGCGACGGCATCCCACTGGACCCGCCATGTGGTGACCATGGCCCCGTCATAGCGACCCGCCAGAATATCGGTTTCCGTGATCGCATCAGAGGACAGCACACCATGGGCCGCAGTATTGTTCACCGAAAGCCCGACACTGCTTGCCAGCGCGCGCGCTGTCATCCCCCCCTGAGGCACAAAGCGCATCCCGTCAAACTGCAAAGACCGGTCATGGTCGGTAAAGCCAAAGGCAATCCCGTCACGCCGCTCGACCCGCCAACACATGCATATATGCGTCGCGCCTGTCTGCAAATGGGCGTGCAGGTCCGCGGCGCTCATAGCCTGATCTCCACGACGGGCACGTCAGGGACTTCTCCCGCTTGAAAACTGGACATGGCGGTCATGATGGCATCAGTGTCAAAGCGCACAGGCACATCGAATTCAAAACCGGCGCGGACCTCGGCACCGGTATCGGGCGGGGTTCTGAAAGTCAGGACACCGGTATCGATATCAATCTCATAATCCCCACCCTCGCGCATCGGATCACCGCCGACGGCAACATGGACGGTGCCCGCGACAGGCTTCACAATAGGCCTGACATAGCGCACCTCACCCGAGCGGTAGGTCTTGCTCAACTGGAACTGCGTTGTCCGCTCGTCACCGACAGCGATCAACTGGTCATCCGCGCTGACGGCCCCGGACGGCAGGCACGACTGGTAATCCGCCCAATCCTTCCAGCGAAAGCCGATCAACTGGCCCTGACGGGCCTCGAAGAACGCAATCAGCGTTGCCACATCATCCAGTGACCGCAGCCCCATACCGGCGTCATAGCGGCGGCGGGAATGGGCCCACGGTGTGTTGCGTTCCTCAAAGCCATTGGCCAGCGTCACAATCTCGGTGCGGCGTTCAGGCCCGCCCAGCGCGCCGAAACTCAGTGACGCGGGAAATCTTACATCATGAAAAGTCATTCTTCGCTCCTATTGGTAGCGCTGGCTGCGGCCCAAGGCGCGCGACATCTGGGTGGCGATCTGGCTGCGGCTGCGTTGGAAACCGGCCACATCGGGGGTGCTGATGTTCATATTCACGGTCACAGCGCCGCCACCTCCGCCCCCGCGCACGCCCAAACTGCCGTCGGGCCCACGGGCCAGCGGCATAATCGCCTCGGGTCCCGCTTCACCCATCAGGCCCGTACCGCCGCGCATCGGAAAAGTGGTCGGGGTGCTGACAATGCCACCCTTGGCAAAAGGCATCACGCGACCTTGCGCAAAGGAGCCGCCATCGGCAAAGGGCATCAGGCCCGACACCACCGAATTCAGACCATCGGCCAGCATCCCGCCGAAGTGATTGGTCACCGGATTGATGGCCGCACTATAGGCGGTCTGCGACATCTTCTGCGCCAACCCGCCCAGCACATCGCTCAGGCTGCGCCCGTCCAGCACCAGCCCGTCAAAGGCCGATCGCAAACCGGATGAAAAACCCCGTTCCAGATTGCCCAGATCACGGGTCGTGGCCACCAAAGAGGTCTGGACCTCGCGCAACTGCCCATCAAATGCGGCCGTGACCTGTGCTGTGTCACCAAGGGTCCGCTCAAGTGCAGCAACATCGCTTTCCAGCGCATCAAGCTTGTCGATCTCATCCATTGTGTTCGTCCTTCGTCATATCCGGAAAATCTCGCAACAGCGCGTCCAACTGGCCGCGTGCCATTGGCGTGAGCCCCCGCTGCACCCCAAGCATCACCTGCAATTCTGCCGGTGTGAGGGCCCAGAATGCAGCGGGCGCCAGCCGCAAATCATGCAGCCCTGCATGCATCAGACCGCGCCAGTCCATACCGCTACTCCGGCGTCTCAAAGGCGCGGGCCAAAAGCAAAGCCGCAGCCTTGGCCGCGCCAATCGGCCCGCCTGCAATCTCGGCGGTCATCAGATCGGCACTGCTGCCCTGCCAACCGCCACCGCGCAAACCGGCAACAACAACAGCCAGCACATCAGCACCGGAAAAGGCACCGCCTTCAAAGCGGCGGATCAGCTCGATCAAAGAACCGGTGCCCAGCGCGCCCTCAAGTTCTGCCAATGCGCCAAGGGTCAGCTTGCAGTCATGGCTGACACCGTTGATGACCACCGCCACCTCTCCGGCCCAGGGGTTCGCCATCAGATCAGCGCCACAAAGGTCAGCGCACCGGCAGAGGCCAGCGACAGCTCATATGTGGCCTCTCCGTTGTGCGATCCGGCATATTCAATGGCGGTGATCAGAAACGGACCCTCGATCGTGCCAAATCCGGGCACAATGACCTGAAAATCCGGCGTCTCGCCATCAAAGAATATCTGGCGCGCACGCTCGTCCGTGTCGGCATCCTTGAACACGCCGGAGCCGCTGATCGCAGCCGTTTTCACTCCGGCACCGCCCAGCAATTCACGCCAACCGCCTGCGCTCTCCAGACTGGTGACGTCCACCGTTTCAGCATTCAGACTGAACCGTGTCGCGCGCAGGCCCGCCGCAGTTTCAAACAGACCGTCGCCGGTCATATCGATCTTGACCAGAAGGTCCTTGCCATTTTGTGCAGCCATGCCGCGTACTCCTTGCAAAATTGGGTGGTTAGGTGTCGTCCGAAATCGGGCGCGTCAGTCATCGCTCGAAATCGGGCGCGTTAAACATCGTCCGCGACGCGGGCACGAAACATCAGGTTGATCTGGCGCATGGCACCGGTGCCCACACGTGCCGCCTTGGCCTTGTAAAAGTTCAGCGCGACTAGCTGCCCCCGATCCAGCAAAAGCGGCGCATCGACCAACGCGTCACTGACAGCTGCTGCCGCCTCCTTGGCTGTGGCGAAACCGGCGCTCTCGGTGACGACGGTGACGGTAAACGTATGCTCTGCACCCGCGCCGGTCTTGTCAGAGGCATCGCGCACATCCTCACCGCCCAGCACAACATAGAGCGCTGGCAGGGGGCCAGTGGGAAGCGCGTCGTAAATCTCGGCACCGACAAGGGACGTCAGGGCGGCATCGCCCGCGAGTTGACCAAAGACCGCACGTTGCAGGGCGGCAGAAACGCCGTAACTCATGGTGCCACCTCTTCATCTACATGGCAGGTCAGAAACTGCGCATGGACGCCCTGTTCTGCGACGGCATTGATGTTGAATATCCGGCTGCCATCGCGAAACCGCTGACCTACTGTCGGACGCGAGGGCGCACCATAAGGGGCCGCGCGCACGGTGATCCTGTAAGGCACCCGCGACACAGTGGCAGAGGCCATACCCACCTCACGCCCCGTGCCCGCCTTCAACTCGGCCCACAGGACGCCCAGCGGTTCCCACAGACGGCGATAACCACCTGCGCCATCGGCCATCTTGGTCGGCCCCTCCAGCACCAGAGACCGGTTGAGTCGCGGCCCGCTCATACCCTGCCCCCTATGAACATCCGCACAGTGCGATAGGGCGCAATCAAGGCCAGAACGTTTGTGGGAAAAGGGGGCGCGGCGCGCGACACATCGAAACGGAATTCGTAGAAATGCGCGGCAAGCATCATGACGGCCTGCGACAGGTCATCAGGCAGATCATCCCAATCGGGTCCAAAGCCAGCCAGCATACCAATCGTGACAGAGGCCCCCTGCGGCAGCGCTGGCAGGCAGGTCCCCACGGGGTGCAGACTGGGACGCTGCAAATCAGGTTCAAGATACCAGCGGTCGGGATCAATAACTGTCTCGACGCCGCTGATCGCGGTGATGACCACGCCGGAAATGGCACTGACGGGCGCGACCGGCAGCGGTTGGCGGCGCGCATCACGCCATGCGGTCAGGGTCCAGTTGAATTCGCGTTCAATCAGGATCTTGCCGGTGCGGGCCTCGATCGCGGCCATAGCGGCACGCAGATGCCCTGCCAGCAGACCGTCCTGAATTCCATCGTCGGAAAACCCCGAGCCAAGGCGCAAATGGTCTTTGAACTGATCGACCGGAAGTGCTGCAAGCGGCACGGTGGTCTCTTCGACTAACATCATGGAAAAGCTCCGAAATTCGTAAATTGGGACCCCGGGCGCACCCGTCCTTCGCATTGCTCGGACGGAAGGGAACAGCTAGACAATGCGAAAGACTGTCTTAAGTCTGCGCCCGGGGCTGAGGGGTGCACGAACCGCGCCCCCTCACATCACAGCAAGGGT
Source organism: Yoonia sp. (assembly GCA_041549425.1). GTDB lineage: Bacteria > Pseudomonadota > Alphaproteobacteria > Rhodobacterales > Rhodobacteraceae > Yoonia. The sequence continues at coordinate 5,948 of JBFEQR010000145.1, forward strand.
TAGATTGCCGCGAATTTCATTAGCTTGATGGCTGCAAAATCGCTGACCGCACCGCCAACACGCTTGGTGGCGTAAAACAGCACATGCGGTTTGGCCGAGAACGGATCGCGCAACACGCGCAAGTCGGGGCGCTCGGCGACAGTGTAGCCTGCGTTGAAGTCACCAAAGGCAATCGCCA
>JBFEQR010000146.1:0-6118 GCA_041549425.1 Yoonia sp.
CGATCCCCACGGCGCGCAGTTGCGACGCGATGATTTCACCGCCGCGACGGGCGTAGGATGGCGGCGGCAGTTTCAGCGTCGTTGTGAACCCATCGGCAAAGCCCGCTTCGGCCAGCAAGGCGCGTGCCTTGTCAGGGTCGTGCTGTGAATTTGCGAGCAGATCGACATAGTCGGGGTTATGCGGCGCGAAATGCGTCCCGATGGGCGTGCCATAGCCGAACATCGCGCCGTCAATGATCGCTTGGCGGTCGATTGCGTGGGCTACGGCCTGGCGGACCAGCACATTGTCGAAAGGTGGCATCTTGTTGTTGGTGGACAGGATCGTTTCGCCCTCGGTATTGCCGACAAGGACCTGAAAACGTGGGTCGGCCTCGAACTGGGGCAGGTTTTCGGGTGCGGGGAAGCCGACAAAGACGTCAACATCTTCGGCCATCACCGCAGCAAAGGCCGCAGTCGGGTCCGAGATGAAGCGGAAGGTCGCAGTTTCCAGCGCGGGGGCTTGGCCCCAGTAATCGGGGTTGCGGGTCATCTCGAGGCGGTCACCCTGCACCCAGTCGGTAAAGGTGAATGGCCCTGTACCGACAGGGTTGGAGGCGATGTTTTCTATGCTTTCAGGGGCGACGATAACCGCATCGCCCCACGCCATATTGAACAGGAAACTGCCGTTCGGCTGATCCAGTGTGACCTGTACGGTCAGCGGATCAACGACGGTTACATCGGTGATGCCTGCAAACAGGCCCTTTTGCGCGTTGGTGCTGTCCTCGGCGCGGGCGCGGTCAAGGCTGAATTTGACGTCCTCGGCATCCATCGTGGTGCCGTCATGGAATGTGACGCCTGCGGCAAGGTTGAACGTATAGACCAGACCGTCGTCAGAGATATCCCAACTGCGCGCCAATCCCGGAATAATCGCGCCGTCTGCGTCAAAGCGGGTGAGGCCCTCGAACACGTTGGAATAAAGCACGCTGTCGATGGCCTGTGCCGCACCACCCGTCGGGTCAAGGTTCGGCGGCTCTAGCTGGATGGCGACGGTGATGCTGTCTTGTGTAAGTGCCGGACAGGCCGCGAGTGCGACGGCAGTGGTTGTGACAAGTGTTTTGAAAAGGCTCATTCGGTTTCCCCCATGTTTGCATGCAGTGTTGTTGTTAAGCTGGGGCAAATCAAGCCCTCGGATGATGGCGGGGACGCTCCGCCCTATGGTTTCAAGATCGTGACCAGCGCGCCCGCCATGACTTGCGCACTGTCGATCATGTCGTCGACGCCGATGTATTCGTCCGGTTTGTGTGCCAACTCGAGTATTCCAGGCCCGTAGGCAATGCAGTTTTTCAGCTTGCCGATCCGGTCGATGTGTTTCTGGTCGTAAGTTCCGGGTGAGGCGACAAACTCCGGCGGCTTGCCCAGTACCTTTTCGATCTGCGCCGCGATCACTTGCACCACGGGGGCCTCTTGGTCGGTCATGCTGGGCAGCACCACGTTCATTTCGCGCAGGTCATAGTCGAACCGGTCACGGCTGGCTTTCAGCCCGTCAAGCAGCGCTTTGACCTCTCCGCGCACGTCCTCGATGTTTTCTTCTGCCAGAAACCGCCTGTCGATCACGATCCGGCAGCTGTCGGGCACGCAATGGGCGGGCAGGCCGGTATAGTCGTCGTCCTGTTCGGGCTGTCCGCCGTGGATCGAATTGATGTTCATCGTGGAGGACCGCGCCCCTTCGGGCACCACGGGCATTTCGGTGGTGCGCGCGGCCATGGCGGGGAACAGCTTATCCTCGAATTCCGTCAGCACCGCCCCCATGTGGCGCACCGCGCAATCGCCCAGAAACGGCATCGAACCATGAGCGATTTCGCCAAAGGTTTCGATCTCGGCCCACCAGCCGCCGCGATGGCCAAGGCAGACGCGGTCTTTGTTCAGGGGTTCGGGGATAATCACGTGCTGCACGCGGTCGGGGTTAAAGAACCCGTGTTCGGCAAGGTAGGCGACCCCGCCGTAGCCGCCTGATTCTTCGTCTGCTGTGCCTGATATCTCGATCGCGCCTGCGAAATCGGGGTGGGTCGCGATAAAGGCTTCGGCCGCGATGATCGACGCGGCAAGCCCGCCTTTCATATCGCAGGCCCCGCGTCCGTAGATTTTGCCGTCGCTCAACTCACCACCGAACGGGTCTTTGGTCCAGCCGCTGCCGACCTCGACCACATCGGTGTGGCTGTTGAAATGCACGCAGTCACCCGAAGTGCGGCCCTCGCGCCGCGCGACGATATTCCAGCGGGGATACTTTTCGCTATCGCCGGGGGTGCCGTAGGCGCGGATCAGTTGGGTCTGGAACCCTGATTTGCGTAAGCGCGCGTCCAGATATTCACAAATCTCGCGATAGTTGTTGCCGGGCGGGTTCAGCGTGGGAATGCGGATCAGGTCCTGCGTCAGGGCGATCAGGTCGTCGCGGCGGGCGGTGATGGCGTCATGCAATGTCATGGCGCAACTATTGGCCGGAACAGCGCCTGAAACAATGGCTTGGTGACCCATTTGCACGCAATCGCCACAAAAGCACCGCAAAGGATTGGCATCGGAGGCAGCAAAGGCCAAACTCGTGCCATCAAAGACGGAATGAACCATGTCAGAGACCACGGCCGAACCCAAGATCGCAGTGCTGATCCCCTGCTACAATGAGGCAAAGCCGATTGCCCGTGTGGTACAGGATTTTCGCGCGGCTTTGCCGGACGCCGATATCTACGTCTACGACAACAACTCCACCGATGACACCGCCAAGGTGGCCGCAAAGGCCGGTGCGATTGTCCGCGCTGAAACCCAGCAGGGCAAAGGCAATGTGGTGCGCCGCATGTTCGCCGATGTCGAGGCGGATATCTATGTCATGGTCGATGGTGACAACACCTACGAGGCCAAAGCAGCCCCCGCATTGATCGACAAGCTGCGCGCAGAGACGCTTGATATGGTCAGCGGGTGCCGCGTGACCGAAATACAAGAGGCCTACCGCCCCGGTCACCGCTTTGGCAACTGGATGCTGACCAGTCTGGTGGCCAGCATCTTCGGCAAGCGGACAAGTGACATGCTGACCGGCTACCGCGTCTTTTCGCGCCGTTTTGTCAAAAGCTTTCCCGCTTTGTCGCGCGGCTTCGAGATTGAAACCGAATTGACCGTGCACGCGCTGGAGCTGCGGATGCCGATTGCGGATGTCGACACGGCCTATGTGGACCGTCTGCCAGGCTCGGACAGCAAGCTGAACACGATCCGTGATGGGGTGCGCATCCTGAAAATGATCGTTCTGCTGGTCAAAGAGGAACGCCCGCTGTTGATGTTCGGCGGCACCGGTTTCTTGCTGGCGCTGATATCGCTCCTGCTGGGCATTCCGATCGTGGCAGAGTTCCTCGAGACCGGCCTTGTGCCACGTTTCCCGACGGCGATTTTGGCGGCCTCTGTCATGGTCATTGCGGTTTTGTCGGTGATGGCGGGGCTTGTTCTTGACACTGTCACGCTGGGCCGCCGCGAGATGAAGCGCATGGCCTATCTGGCGCTGCCTGCTGTCTTGCGCAAATAGGGTGGCGATGCAGTCAGGCATCTGGGGACAAATCCTGCGCTTTGGTGTTGTCGGCGGCGTTGGCTTCGTGGTGGACGGGGGCCTATTGTGGCTGCTGGTATCGCTTGAGGTGAACCCCTATCTGGCACGCGCGCTTTCCTTTCCCGTGGCTGTTGTCGTCACATGGGTCCTGAACCGCAACTGGACCTTCCGCGCCCATCGCGATGCCAGCAGGACAGGGCAGTTCCGACGCTATTTCGGGGTGCAGGTGGTTGGCAGCTTTAGCAACTATCTTGTCTATTCGGTGTTCATCATGGCCTTTGGCACGGCTGGCAGCATGATTTTCTGGGGTTTTGCCTTGGGGTCTTTCGTAGGGTCTTTCATCAATTTCATGGGCGCGCGCATGGTTGCGTTTCGCGTCGGGCGGATTGACCCATGACCTTTGGCATAGAAACATGCATATGACCGAGATGAACAAGGCAAATGATCCGCCCATGACCCAACCCCCGACTGCATCATCGCGCATGACGCTGGTGTTCTGGCTTAGTTTTGCCGGTGTCCTTGCCATCATTCTTGGCAAAGTCGCGATCCTTGCGCCCGAAATCCATCGCAATGTCGTTCTTTTGGACAATGACAGCGTGATGCGGCTGCATATGGTCCAGAACTGGCTGGGCGGGCAGGGGTGGTTTGACACCACGGCCTACCGGCTGGTCCCGCCAGAGGGCGTCCTGATGCATTGGTCGCGCTATATTGATGCGGCGATTGGCGGGCTGATGGTTGTGTTTTCATGGGTCTTGCCTGCCGCGCTTGCACAGACCGCTGCGCTGGTGGCTTGGCCGACGCTGCTGGCGATTGCGCTGGTGCTGATTATCGGGCTGGGCACCCGCCGCCTGATCGGGCCCGAGGCCGCGTGTTTTGCCATGCTGCTTGCCGTGGTCTGGCCCTATACATCGAATTTCTACTTTCTTGCGGGTTTGATCGACCATCACAACGTGCAGGTTCTGATGATCGTGCTGATAACCTTTGCGATCATTTGGCCGGATCAGCCCATGCGATCGGGCATCGTGGCGGGCATTGCCGCTGCCTTTGCGCTTGCGATCGGGTTAGAGACCCTGCCCTATATCCTGCTGGTGGGCGGTTTGTTGTTCTTGCGGGCCAATCTGGCAGTCACGCCGGTGGCCGACAGGTTGCTGGCAGTGTTCTGTGTGGCGTTCTGTGTGTCCGCTGTCATTTTCTGGCTGGGGCAGACGCCGCCTGCGCTTTGGGGTGCGCCGGTTTGCGATCAGTTGGGCCTGCCGGTGCTGAGCCTGATTGCCATCGCAAGCGTGGCCAGTATTCTGCCTATGCTGATCTGGCGCGACCGGCTGGTTCTGCGCCTTGGCTTGGGCGTCTTGCTGGTGGCGCTGGGCTGTGCGCTGGCCTGGCCGTTGCTGGGGCCGTGCCTTGCCGGTCCTTACGGGTCATTACCGCCCGAGGTGGCCGAGATCATCCGCTCCGGCATCATCGAGGCAAAGCCCGCGCTGCAATACGCAAAAAGCAACATCGCGACCTATATCAAGATGGCCCTGCCGGTTATGGGATCGCTGGTCCTTGCAGCTTATTTCTGGCGCCAGCTTCCCAAGACAACCCCGCAGGAACAGCAGCGCCGCGACATCATCGGCCAACTGATGATCCTGAGCCTTGTCGGCATTCTGGCGTCCTTTTCCCAGATCAGGCTGTTGTTGATGAGTGCGGCGGCGGTGCCGGTGCTGACCGGTTTCGTTCTGGCGATTTTCCTGCGCAGGTATCTTGCGACCCGCGCGCCCAATGATGCGATTGTCTTGCTGGCGACGGCTACTATTCTGGTCGCCCCTGTCGTGCTTGAGGCCCCGATCAAGCGCCTGTTGCCCAAAGAACCGCCGGCACTGACCGCACAGGACACCAGTTGCCGTGATATGGCGGCGTTGACGCCCCTCAATGAAATCGCGCCTGCGATTTTCCTGACGCCGATGAACCTTGGGCCTGTCCTGATCCTTGCGACCCATCACAGCAGCCTGTCGGGACCCTATCACCGTAGCCCTGCCGCCTTTGCCAATGGCTATCTTCCGTTCAACATGCCGCAGGATGCGTTCAAGGCCTATATCGCCGACACCAACGCAACCCATCTGTTGCTGTGCGGTGGGACGACATATGGTGTCGGTTTCGCTCGCGAACTGGTAGAGGGCGCGACGGCAGACTGGCTGACACCGGTCGCGGTCGAGGCTGGCGATTTGATGGTGTTCGAGATCAACTAGAAAAGCGTGGTGTGACTTGGCTTACCTTTTGGGTGTGGATACCGGCGGGACCTATACCGACGCCGTGGTGCTGGACGAGGGCGCCGATGCGGTCGTCGCTTCTGCCAAGGCGCTGACCTCGCGGCCTGATCTGGCGATTGGCGTGGGGGCTGCGATTGACGCGGCTTTGGGCGATGCGGGGGTTGATCCGGCAGAGATTGCGATGGTGTCCCTGTCCACAACGCTTGCCACCAATGCGCTTGTCGAAGGGCAGGGTGGCCGGATTGCCCTGATCGCGATCGGCTTTGACGATGCCGATCTGGGGCGCGCGGGGCTGACAGAGGCC
>JBFEQR010000147.1:0-6099 GCA_041549425.1 Yoonia sp.
ATCAGGTCCATAAATGGACCCTTGGGTTCACCGAAGGTGACGAAGCGGCCAAATACCGTGATATGGCGGCGCGCATCAGCGACACGCTTGATTTCATGGAAGCTGCCGGTCTGACCTCTGCCACCAACCACGAATTGCAGACGGTTGATTTCTACACCAGCCACGAAGCACTGTTGCTGGAATACGAAGAGGCGCTTTGCCGCTTGGACTCCACCTCGGGCAAGTGGTTGGCAGGGTCTGGCCACATGATCTGGATCGGGGATCGCACCCGCCAGCCTGACGGCGCGCATGTGGAATTCTGCAAAGGTGTGATGAACCCCATCGGTCTGAAATGTGGCCCGTCAATGACGACCGGCCACCTCAAGGCGCTGATGGCGGCCCTGAACCCCGACAACGAGGCAGGTCGCCTGACACTGATCGCGCGCTTTGGCGCGGGCTCTGTCGGCGAGCATTTGCCGCGTCTGATCAAAGCGGTCGAAGAGGAAGGGGCCAATGTGGTCTGGACCTGTGACGCGATGCACGGCAACACGATCAAGTCGTCCACCGGCTACAAGACACGGCCTTTCGACAGTGTGCTGCGCGAAGTGAAAGAGTTCTTTGCCATCCACAACGCCGAAGGGACAATCCCCGGTGGTGTGCATTTCGAGATGACCGGCAAGGACGTGACAGAATGCACCGGCGGCGTGCGCGCTGTGACCGACGAAGACCTGTCCAGCCGTTACCACACCGCCTGCGATCCGCGTCTGAATGCGTCGCAATCGCTTGAACTGGCGTTTCTGGTTGCCGAAGAACTCTCGGCCCGCCGTGCAACAATGCAGCAGGCCAAAGCGGGTTAATTAGCCGTTATTGATCACCAGACGAAGGGCCGGATGCTGTTGTGCGTCCGGCCTTTTGCTTTGTGCCGGTGCCTTGGGTCGCAAGGTTGCGGTAGCAAGAGACAGCCCAAGGTATTCGCGCCGCAGCTGGCCTGCGGGGTCGATCACGAACCGTCTGGGCCGGTTATATTGCATCTGAGGCACCACAAGCGCGCCCAGCAGGCGGCTGTTTTGGCCTTTGTCATCCTGCATCGGCAGCAGCAACATGGCCGCATGTACCGTCGGACGCAGCAGGCTGCCGTGTGAAATCAGGGGCAGGCCAAGGATAGCGGGGCCGTTCAAGGCCTCTTCGATCAGGTCCTGCACCGTGTTGCGTTCCTGTGGATCAAACAGTGTCGATAAGGGCATGCCGCGCGCGTCCATTTTGAGAAGATCATGCAAGCGCTGACCCGCCACGCGAAACCGCGCCATGCCGGGCGCGACCCTTTGCAGGATGAACGCATGCGGCAGGACGTCGTCGATCTGGTTGGGGTTCAGATCGCTGCGCGCAGGGATCTGGCTGGCATGGCGCAGCGTCCGCCAATAGCGTTCCAGATCCAGCAAAAGCGGATCGCGCAGTGTCGGCTTTGCCAAATCGTGCGGCGCGGTGGTGTGATCATCGGTATCCATAAACGTCTTCCCCATTTCTCGCCCCAAACCCCTTTGAGACAAATTTCCCCGTTTCTTTCATCACTTTTTAACAAATATGAAACCATGCAGCACTTAAGAAACTGTTAAATGGTTAACCCCTCGCGCGGCAGCGCAGCCCTTGCCCCGCCTTGCAATTTGGCTAAAGGTGCATGCAGTAAAGATGATACAGGGTGACCCCATGCTCCATTCCATGACCGCATTTGCCAGCCGCACGGGCCATCTGGGCACGACGTCATGGGGGTGGGAGATGCGCGGCGTGAATGCGCGCGGGTTTGATTTGCGCCTGCGTTTGCCTGACGGCATCGAAGGGCTTGAGGCGGCACTGCGCACGGCCCTGACCAAAGCGCTGGGGCGGGGCAATGTCACGGTGAACCTGCGCTTGTCGCGTGATGATGTGGCAGGTGTGCTGGCGGTGGACGAGGCACAGCTTGACCGTGTCCTTACGGCGCTGGATCAGGTGCAGGAACGGGCCTTTGCGATGGGGGTGACACTGGCACAGCCGACGGCGGCTGATGTTCTGGCCCAACGCGGGGTCTTGATTACGGCAAAACAGGACGAAGCCGCCGCTGATCTTGCGGCAGCGCTGATTGCGGACATCGACCCGCTGATCGCTGATTTTGTCGCTATGCGGGCCAGCGAGGGCACGGCTTTGGGTCAGGTGCTGGCGCGCCAGCTGGACCAGATCGCGGATTTGACGGCGCAGGCGGCACGGGCCGCTGCAGATCGCGCGCCCGCGGTGCGTGCGCAACTGACAACGGCCCTGCGCCGTGTGCTGGAGGACGTCACAGAGGTTGATGAGGCGCGGATCGCGCAGGAATTGGCCATGCTCGCCGTCAAGGGCGACGTGACCGAGGAGATCGACCGGCTCAAGGCGCATGTCACCGCCGCGCGGACCTTGATTGCCAGCGCAGAACTCTCAGGGCGCAAACTGGATTTTCTGTCGCAAGAGTTCAACCGCGAGGCAAACACACTGTGTGCCAAGGCCCAGTCGGGGCCTCTGACGGCAATCGGCCTTGACCTCAAGGCGGTGATCGACCAGATGCGCGAGCAGATCCAGAACGTGGAGTAAACCAATGTCCCGACGCGGCCTTTTGATCATCTTGTCATCGCCTTCGGGTGCGGGAAAGTCGACGCTGGCCGCGCGCCTGCGGGCATGGGACCCGACCTTGCGCTTTTCGGTCTCGGCCACGACGCGCCCTGCGCGGGAGGGCGAAGTCGACGGGCAGGATTACTTTTTCGTGTCCGAAGCGACTTTCAAAGAGGATGTGGCAAACGGCGGTATGCTGGAACACGCACGCGTTTTCGGCAACTACTACGGATCACCCAAGGGACCCGTTCAGGACGCGATCGAAGATGGTCGCGACGTGCTGTTCGACATTGACTGGCAGGGCGCGCAGCAGATCAAGAATTCGACCCTGCAGGACAATGTGCTGTCGATCTTTATCCTGCCCCCGTCGATCACCGAACTGCACCGGCGGCTTGTCACTCGCGGCAAGGACGCGCCCGAGGTGATCGAGGGCCGGATGCAAAAAAGCTGGGACGAGATCAGCCATTGGGACGGCTATGATTATGTCCTGATTAATGACGATCTGGACGTGACAGAGGCGCAATTGAAAACCATCATCAGCGCCGAACGTTTGCGCCGCAGCCAGCAACCTGATCTGGTCGAACATGTCCGCCACCTGCAATCAGAATTCGGAGACCGCCAATGACCCTTTATGCCCTAGCCGACCGGATGCCGATGGTGACCGATGGTGCATGGATCGCACCGGGAAGCCATGTCATCGGGGATGTCGTGATTTCTGCGCGTGCTTCTATCTGGTTCGGCTGCACCTTGCGCGGTGACAATGAACGCATCACCGTGGGCGCAGGCAGCAATGTGCAGGAAAACTGCGTGCTGCACACAGACATGGGGTTCCCGCTGGTGATTGGCGCGGGATGTACCATTGGACATAAGGCAATGCTGCATGGCTGCACGATTGGCGACAATTCCCTAATCGGAATGGGGGCCACCGTGTTGAACGGGGCTGTGATCGGCAAGAACTGCCTGATCGGGGCAGGGGCCCTGATCACCGAAGGCAAAACAATCCCTGACGGATCACTGGTCATGGGCGCCCCCGGCAAGGTGGTGCGGCAACTGGACGAGGAAGCCATCAACGGTCTGCGGCTCTCGGCGCTGCATTATCAGGAGAACGCTGCGCGTTTTGCCTGCGAATTGCGCGCGCTTTAGGGGGCGTGGGGAATATCGAGCAGATCGAAGTCCAGCCCGGGTGCCACCTGTGCGACTTCGTTGCAGATGATTTCCAGCTGCGGGACGTCCCGCGCAAGAACCCTGTAACGCCCTTCAAAGCCCAGCGCGTGCAAACGCGTAGCCACATCGAGCGCGTCAAATCCATCGGCAAAAAGTGGTGATAGAATGATTTGAGGCGCATGTTCGTGCAAAAGTGCGAGCGTCAGGTCATTCAGGGTTACAAAGAAGAAGTTGTCAAAATCCGCAGTATCGCGGCCCGCCTGCGTCCAGCGCGAGATGTCCCCGACGATAAGGGTGTTGCTTGGGTCGACCTGAGGGCAAATGCTTTCATTGAAGGTGCCTTGCGGCTCTTGCGCACGAAATAGTGCTTGTTTCATTTCTAATCTTCATAGTTGTAGTGCCCCGGTTTTTGCACCCTACTCGTGTTCTCCGAGCACGGAAAGACTCCGCTTTTGTTTTCGGGTTGGTCAAATTGTCTCAGTGCGGTCTAAGGTAGCTCCAACCTTGGAGAACGCACGTGCCGAATGAACATGTCGCAGCCGTGATAGACGCCCTGCCGGTACCGGTCTTGCTGATTGGTCCCGATGATCGCGTGCGCGCGGCCAATGATGCCGTGACGGTGATTTTGGGGCCGAACCTGATCGGCAATCACTATATTACTGCGCTCCGCCAGCCTGCGGTAATCGCGGCCATCGCACAGGCCAGACAGAACAGCACCGCACAATCCGTGCGCTATACGGGGCGCGACGGGGATAACGATACATTCTACCGTGTTGCCGTGGGGCTGGCGGAGAATGATATCGTCATCAGTTTCGAAGACCAGACCGCCGCTGAGGCCGCAGGCCAGATGCGGCGGGATTTCGTGGCCAACGTCAGCCATGAGTTGCGCACACCACTGACGGCGCTGCTTGGCTTTATCGAGACATTGGGCGGCGCGGCGCGGGATGATCCAAAGGCCCGCGACCGTTTTCTGGGGATTATGGCCCATGAGGCCAACCGCATGACCCGTTTGGTCGACGATCTGTTATCGCTTAGCCGCGTGGAAGAGGAAGAGCGGGTGCGCCCGCGTGCAAAGGTCGATGTGACGGCTTTGCTTTCGTCGGTGATCAAAGGGCTGGAACCGCAGGCAACAGACGCAAATGTTGTGGTTTCCCTGCAAACCGAAGGCGTGGATGCCATGGTCCCGGGTGACGAGGGACAGTTGCTGCAGGTGTTTTCCAATCTGGTCGAAAACGCGATCAAATATGGCCGTGCGGGGGGGCATGTCACGATCACCGTCTTGCCGCCCAAAATGCATGCCCGACTGCGCGGTGAAGCGGTGCAAATCATTGTGGCCGACGACGGAGAGGGAATCGCAGCACATCATATCGCACGGCTGACCGAACGGTTTTACCGCGTGGACAACCATCGCTCGCGGCAGGTGGGGGGGACGGGGCTGGGCCTTGCTATCGTCAAACACATCGTGAACCGGCATCGCGGCAGGCTGTTGATCGAAAGCACCGAAGGGAAGGGCACCCAAATTTCGGTTTTTTTACCTGTTTTGCCCGCTGGAAGCACCTTGTCATAAAACTTTTACACAACTGTCACAAAAGCTTCGGACAGCAGGCCTAGTCGGGCGGTGAAGGTAAGGCGGTGTGCGCCTTATCGCGTCCGAATGACAGGAGATTATTAATGTCAATCATCAAGCTGACCGCAACAACTGCAGCCATCGCCCTGACGGCGACTGCAACACTGGCACGTGACAACGTACAGGTTGCCGGGTCCTCCACTGTGCTGCCTTATGCTGCTATCGTCGCCGAAATCTTTGGCGAAAACTTCGACTTTCCGACACCGGTTGTCGAATCCGGCGGTTCTTCTGCTGGTCTGAAGCGTTTCTGTGAAGGCGTCGGCGAAAACACATTGGACATCGCCAATGCATCGCGTGCGATCCGTGATCGTGAAATCGCCGCCTGTGCCGAAGCGGGCGTGACCGACATCATCGAAGTGCGCATCGGTTATGACGGCATCGTCTTTGCCTCCGACATCAACGGCAATGGCTTCGCATTCACACCGGAAGATTGGTACAAGGCACTGGCCAACGAGCATTTCATCGACGGCGCGCTGGTTCCGAACACATTCGAGACATGGGATCAGGTCAACCCTGATTTCCCAGCCCAGCCCATTCAGGCCTTCATCCCCGGCACCAAGCACGGCACACGCGAAGTGTTCGAAGACAAGGTGCTGCTGAAAGGCTGCGAAGACACCGGTGCAATGGCCGCGATGATGGACGCGGGCATGTCCGAAGATGACGCCGAGGATGCCTGCATCGACGTGCGTCAGGACGGCGTTTCGGTCGACATCGAC
>JBFEQR010000148.1:0-6083 GCA_041549425.1 Yoonia sp.
AAGGCCGCGCGCACATCATGGTAGTCTTCGGGATCAAAACGGGTTTCGTCAAAAAGGCAGATCAGGTCGATGTCGGAGGAATAGTTCAATTCTCCCGCCCCCATCTTGCCCATGGCCAACACGACCATACCGCCCGCCTCTGCCGGATCGCCCGCGTCGGGTAGTTTGCCCCGTCGCACCTCGTCTGCGACCAATCGCGTGATCGCGGCCTGCACGGCGGCATCGGCAAAATCGGTCAGCACCTGCGTGACCGTTTCCAACGGCCAGACGCCGCCCAGATCGGCCAGCGCCGTCAAAAGCGCGATCCGGCGTTTGCCGCGCCGCAACTCTGCCGGCAAAGCGTCAAGCGTGATGTCGCCCATTCCGGCCAACAGCGTTTCAACCGCCTCTTCGGGGTCAGCCATCGCATCAGTGATCCAGCCGGTTTCGCGGCGCAACAAATCGGCCAGATAGGGGCTGCATCCTGCGGTGCCGCGGATGACCTCGCGCAGGCCCTCCCCCAGATCGGGGAAAAGCGCGGCAGCATCCGCGCCCCTGTCGGCATCATGGGGTATCGGACTGCGGGTGATACGGTCTGCGAAATTCATGCGCCGACAGTATTGCCTGGGGGGCGCGGGTCAATGCAACTTGCGCCCCGGCGCCACAGAAAAGCACCCCGCAAGCGCAAGACGCTCCCGACGGATGAGCAGCAATGCTGCGCCAACCACCCCCATTTCCACCCGTGATTTGGGGAATATGACCGATTTTTTCCCGCGCAAATAACTGATTTTCAATCATAAAAAAAAGTAAATGTAAAAAACATTTACATTTAGACTTGAAGATCGTGGGGCAATTGCCGATATCTGTAATGTGAAAAGCATTCACATAGACATCGGTATCAAAAAGGAGCCCACAATGAACACCGCGACTTCGCATTCTTCAATGACCATCCCAGAGCGCCCGGGCTTCTTTGCCCGCGCAGAGGCATGGCTGGACGAACGTGGCAAAGGCGCATGGATCGCCGCCATGGTGATCAGCTTTATCTTTTTCTGGCCGATCGGTCTGGCCCTTCTCGCTTATATGATCTGGAGTAAACGTATGTTTAACGCATCCTGTAGCAGCATGACCCGCAACCGCGCCCGCCACATGGGCAAATCGTCCGGCAACAGCGCATTCGACGCCTACAAGGCCGAAACCCTGCGCCGTCTGGAAGAAGAACAGGACAACTTCGAGGCCTTCCTGCGCCGTCTTCGCGAGGCCAAGGACAAGGCCGAGTTCGACCAGTTCATGAACGACCGCGCCAATGCAACGACAAGCGACGCGACCGCTGAACCCAACCAGTCCGGCCCTGCCACGGCCTAAGGCCGCAGACCGGACAGCATACGGGTGGCCCTGTCCCCTTCGGGCCACCCGTGTTATTCTTGATCACAACCGGATAGATCCCATGACGATGGACCACACCCCCTCTTCACATCGCCTTGCACCCCGCCGCTATGCCGGTGTTCCGCTTAAACGCGGGCTCGCCTGGGTCATTGATATGGCATTCATCGCCCTGCTTTGCCTGCTGATCCTGCCCTTTACGGTCTTTACCGGCGTGTTTTTCTTTCCCTTGCTGATGCTTGTGGTGGGCTTTGTGTATCGCTGGTTCACCATCGCGGGCGGGTCGGCGACGTGGGGTATGCGCATCATGGGGATTGGCCTGCGCGATATTGATGATGCCCCACTCAGCTCCGGATTGGCGCTGCTGCATACGCTGGGCTATTCGATCAGCGTGGCGCTGCCGCCCTTGCAGCTGATCTCGGTGGTGCTGATGCTGGTCACGGCACGCGGTCAGGGGCTGACCGATCATGTGCTTGGCACGACGGCGGTGAACCTGCGGTCATAGCACGCAACCCGCGGGTCTTGGCGGATTGAGAATCGGTTGCTAAGGTTTCGGCACTTAGTTTCGGAATCGTCATGCGCCACACCCTTCCTATTGCACCGCAGTTCTATGTGACTGCCCCGCAGCCCTGCCCCTATCTGGCTGGCCGGATGGAGCGTAAGCTGTTCACAGCCCTGCAAGGCGACCGTGCGTCCGAGTTGAACGACACGCTGTCCAAACAGGGGTTTCGCCGCTCGCAGAACGTGCTTTACCGCCCGTCTTGTGCGGAATGCTCTGCTTGTATGTCGGCGCGGATCAATGTGTCCAAATTCGCCCCTTCCCGCAGCCAGCGCCGCGTGACCAAGAAGGCCGCACATCTGGTGCGCCGCGCCACATCGCCGTGGGCCACAGAAGAGCAATACGACCTGTTTCGCAAATACCTTGACGGGCGGCACGCGACCGGCGGCATGGCGGATATGGATATGTTCGAATTTGCCGCCATGGTCGAAGAAACGCCGATCCGGTCGCGTATGTTCGAATATACCAACGCCGCCAAACTGACGGCGGTTTGCCTGACCGATATCCTCGATGACGGGCTGTCGATGGTGTATTCGTTTTTTGAGCCGGATCAGGAAAAGCTGTCACTGGGCACCTATCTGATCCTTGATCACATCCGCATCGCGCGCGAATTGGGCATGCCTTACGTCTATCTGGGCTATTGGGTGCCCGGCAGCCCCAAGATGGACTACAAGGCCAAGTTCAAAGGGCTTGAGGTCCACCGCGGCGGCGCTTGGGAACCCATCGCCGATCCGGCCTCTTACGAGATTGACGTGCATCCCTTGTCAAACGATCCGATCGCCGAACAGGTGGCGCGCATCACACTGCCCCCCGGACGCACCTGAAATCATCGCAAAATGCAAAAGGGCGGCGCAGTGACATGCGCCGCCCTTTTTGGTGTCTTGTGCCCTGATCCCTAGTTGATCAGGTTGGGCACAATCGTCACGACCGCAGGGAACAGTGCCAGCAGGGTCAGACCCGCCACCTGAATACCGATGAACGGCATGACCCCCTGATAGATTTGCCCCGTCGTGATCGACTTGGGCGCAACCCCGCGCAAATAGAACAGCGCAAAGCCGAAAGGCGGCGTCAGGAAGGACGTTTGCAGATTCACCGCGATCATGATCGTCACCCACTTGGGATCAAAGGTGCCGCCATAGATCACGGGGCCGACGATGGGGATCACGATGTAGATAATCTCGAGGAAATCAAGCACGAAGCCCAGCACGAACAGCACCAGCATCACCAGCAGGAACACCGTCCATTCATTGTCAAAGGACCGCAGGAACTGCTGGATGTAATGCTCGCCCCCGAAAGAGATCAGCACAAGGTTCAACAATTGCGATCCGATCAGGATGGTGAAGACCATGGATGTGACCTTGGCCGTTTCGCGCACTACCGGGGCCAGAACCCCGCCTGAAATCAGCACCCAGCACGACCACAGCAGACCGAACATGGCGTAAAGGAAGCTGGCAAAAGCCACCAGATAGGCCACGCGGTTTTCGAACAGGACCACTTCCTGCCCAAGCCGCATGTCAAAATTGGTGCCTACAACCAGCATCAGAATAATAGCACCCGCCGTCAGCATGACGATCCGGCCCGATTGCCCCTGTTCCTTGCGCTTGCGGTAAGCCGCCAGCAGGATCGCACCACCGGCACCCAAGGCCGCAGCCGGTGTCGGGTTGGTGATCCCGCCAAGGATCGAGCCCAGAACAGCCACAATCAGCACCAGCGGCGGGAACACCACGCGCAGGATTTCATTGCCCGCCAGCATTTTTGCCGCAGACCGCAGACCATAGGCCACGACCAGCAGCGGAATGGCGATCAGCACAGTCGTGACACCCGGTGATGTGATGGCCGAGATCAGCAAGACATCGACAAGCAGCAACATCCCGATCCCAAAGGCCCCCACGATCAGCGGCTTGTGATCCGCACTCGGGGCGACGCCACGCGCCAGCGCCAGCATCAGACCCAGCAACACCGCAAGCGTCGCAATGCCCGTGCCAATCGGCGCGGCATCGGCAACCTTTTGCACGACCAGTTCTGCACGTTCCTCGGGGCTGAGCGCGCGGGCCTGCTGAACGCCGCCCGCCTCTTCGATTGCGGCCTGTTCGGCGACCGCCTGATCCCACGCATCCTGTCCATGCAATTCAATCATCGATGCCTGACAGGCCGGATCGACACGGGTGCGCAAGGACGCGCTTTCGCCGGTATCGGTAAAGCTGTCCACGATCACCGATTGGCTGCCCACAAGGTTCACCTGCCCAATTGCAAGGGTCAGCGCGATGATGCCTGCAGGCACCGCAAGGAACCATGTCAGGCCATCGTTGCGCGTAATGATCTCGCCGCCGGTACTTTCGGCGAAGGCCACGGGTGGCGCCTTGGAGGGGTTGATCAGCGCGTAAACAAAGGCATAGCCCGCATAAAGCATCGCCAGCATGATCCCCGGCAAAAGTGCGGCCTGAAACAGTGTTCCGACCGAAACTACAGCAGGTTCGCCCAGATAGGTCAGCGCATCGGTACAACCGGCCAGTTTCGCGCGGTCCTCTTGGGCGGCGGAGTAGATGTCACCGGCCAATGTCCCCAAAAGCACGATCACGATGGATGGCGGAATGATCTGCCCCAAGGTCCCCGAGGCCGCGATAACGCCTGTCGACAACTGCGGCGAATACCCGTTCTTGAGCATGGTCGGCAGCGCCAGAAGACCCATGGTCACAACCGTCGCACCCACAATACCGGTAGAGGCCGCAAGGAAAGCGCCCACAATTACGATGGACACAGCCAGACCGCCAGGCAGCGGGCCAAAGACCTTGGCCATGGTGGTCAGCAACTCATCGGCAATGCGCGACCGTTCCAGCACGATGCCCATCATCACGAACATGACAACGGCCAGCAAAGTCTCGATTGACTGGCCCGCCAGCACGCGTTCGTTCATGCGGTTGACCATAAAGCCGATGTTGCGGTCCAGCGCCACTTCCCAGCCTTGCGGGAACAGAACGTCCTCGTAGCGCGGCAATTCGGGGTAGCGGAAGACCGACACCGCCTCTGGCCGCACGCCTTCGGCAAGCAAGGCCGCATATTCAGCCGAATTCTTGTCGACTGCGGCGTGGATCAGCAGGCCCGAGCTGTCGAGTGCGGCGATGATCGCAAAAGAAACAACCGCCGATCCCGAGATCGCGAATGCCACGGGGAACCCTGAAAGGATGCCCGCAAAAAGTGTCAGAAAGACGATAATAATACCGACTTCGATGCCATCTAGTCCGAAAAGCATGTGTCTACCGCCCTGCCCTTAGTGAATTTCTGCGGCAAGTTCGGCGGTCTCGTCGCCAAGCTTGTCTTTGTCGAAGTATTTGCCTGCGCTGGCTTCCCCTTCTTTCCATTCAAGGAAAGAGCGGTAGAAGAATGCAATGGCCTGCAAAAAGACCATTGCGGTGAATGTCACCAGCAGGACTTTGAACATGAAATAGGCGTTGAACCCGTTGGGCGAGAAACCGATGGTTTCGATATTCCACCGCAAAGCCCGCGCCTTGGTCAACAGCCGGTCCAGACTGTCGGACGCCGACGGGTTTGGCACCACAAGGTGCCGCCACATGAAGAACCAGCCGTAAAGCCAGATGATCATAGAGGTCGAGGCCATGAAGACGATTGATCCGAACATGTCGATCAACCGCTTGGTGCGATAGCTGACGGCGGAATAGACAAGGTCGACCCGCACATGCCCGCCCTGCACAAAGGTGTAGGTGGCGCAGAGGCAAACGATGATCGCGTTGTAGAATTTCAATTCTTCCGACCACCAGCTGACGTCTTTGGTCAGGCTCAGCCCGAAGCCCATCGAAATCTCGGAGACAGCAAAGACGCGCTGCATGAAGATGATGACGATCTGTTGCAGCACCATCAGCAAACCGGCCCACGCGGCAATCCGGCCCACCGCGTTGGAAAAGGTCTCGAGGCCGCGCACGACGCCCCACAGGACGCTGTTCTTGAACAGGCCAACCACTGTCAGCACAAGAAAGATCGCGAGTATGACAAAGAAGAACTCGGCCGAGGCACCGTAATAGATAAAGCGCATCAACGCTTCTTTCTGCTCGGTCTCCATGGCGCCGTTGATCGACGGCACCCATGACAGCCAACTGCCGGGATTAAATATTGCGTAAAAGAAGTTGTAAAATGCATCGATCAGGTGGCC
>JBFEQR010000149.1:0-6077 GCA_041549425.1 Yoonia sp.
CACGCCGCACATCGCTATCGACGGGACTATCCGCATGGATGTCAGCCCCAGTTTCAGCCGCCTGACCGGCTTCACGCCCGGCGAACAACCCCAACCGATCATCGACCGCCGCGAGGCCCAAACGACCGTCAGCGTGACCGACGACACATTGGTTATCTACGGGCGCGCGCGGTTTGGCCGTTCTGATATGGGTGTGAACAAGGCGCGCGTTTTGGGGTGGTTTGAAACGCTTGGCCCCTTGACCGAGCCGCTTTGATCGGCCACTTGCAAGTTCATGATCGCAGCAGACCGCATTGAACAACTGATAGACCGTTTCCAGTTTCTGGAGGCGAAGATGGCCGACGGTAGCGCAGGCAATGATATTGCCAAACTGGGCAAGGAATATGCCGAGTTGCGCCCCGTGGTCGAAACCGTCACCGCCTATAAAGACCTGTTGGCCCAAATCGCCGATGCCGAGGCGATGCTGAACGATCCGGAAATGAAAGAACTGGCCGAAATGGAGCTGCCAGAGCTGCGTGCAGCGCTGGATGCGTCCGAACATGATGTGCAACTTGCCCTGTTGCCCAAGGATGCAGCCGACGCACGGCCTGCGCTTTTGGAAATCCGCCCCGGGACGGGGGGCGATGAGGCGTCGCTTTTTGCGGGCGATCTGCTGCGCATGTATCAGCGCTATGCCGAAAAGCAGGGCTGGAAGTTCGAAATTCTGGAAGAAACCCAGACCGAACTGGGCGGCATCAAAGAAGTTGTGGCACGCATCGCCGGTGACGGTGTCTTTGCCAAAATGAAATACGAAAGCGGTGTCCACCGCGTGCAGCGCGTGCCCGAAACCGAAAGCGGCGGGCGCATCCACACCTCTGCCGCGACAGTGGCCGTGCTGCCCGAGGCCGAAGACGTGGATATCGAAATCAATCCCGCCGATATTCGCATCGACACGATGCGCGCCTCTGGCTCTGGCGGACAGCACGTGAACACAACCGACAGCGCGGTGCGTATCCTGCACGAACCCACCGGCATCATCGTCGTCAGTTCCGAAAAGTCCCAGCACCGCAACCGCGAGATCGCGATGCAGGTGCTGAAAACGCGCCTTTTCGATCTTGAACGGCAGCGGGTGGACAGTGAACGCTCTGCCGATCGGAAAAGTCAGGTGGGATCGGGCGACCGCTCTGAGCGGATTCGCACCTATAACTTCCCCCAAGGGCGCATGACCGACCACCGTATCAATCTGACGCTTTATTCGCTGGGGCAGGTGATGCAGGGCGATCTGGACGAGGTGATCAACGCCCTCCAGACCGATGCGCAGGCCAAACTGCTGGCCGAGATGGGCGCGTGAGCGAAGCAGACATGTTGCGCAAGGCGGCCGCCACGCTTGCGCAGGCCGGTGTACCCGACCCCCAGCGCGAGGCGCGTTTGTTGTGGCGGGCCGCGCCGGATGCCGCGCGTTTTCTTGCCAGTGTCGCGCAACGGGCCACGCGCAAACCGATGGCGCAGGTGCTTGGTTTTCGGGATTTCTATCAACAGCGGTTCATCGTCACCCCCGATGTGCTGGACCCGCGCCCTGATACCGAAACGCTGGTTGCGACCGCGATGGAGGGCCCTTTTACGCGGGTTCTGGATCTTGGCACGGGCAGCGGCTGCATTGTGCTGTCATTGCTGGACGCACGGGCGCAGGCAACAGGCGTGGGCACCGATATCTCGCAACCGGCACTGGATGTGGCGGCGCGTAATGCTGCGGCATTGGACCTGCGCGGGCGTGTCGATTTTGTGCAATCGGACTGGTTTGGCGCGGTGCGGGGACAGTTTGACCTGATCGTCTCCAACCCGCCTTACATCGCCGCTGCTGAAATGGATGCCCTGCAACCGGAGGTGCGCCTGTTCGAGCCGCGCAATGCGCTAACAGACGAGGCGGACGGCCTGGATGCCTATCGGGCGATTACGGCGGCGGCGCGCGACCACCTTTTGCCCGCAGGCCGCCTGATCGTGGAAATCGGCCCCACACAGGGCGACGCGGTTGCGGCCATGATGCGTGCGGCAGGTTTGCTGGATGTGCAGGTGATTCCGGACCTTGACGGGCGTGACCGCGTTGTTTCGGGCAAAAACCCGCAATAAAATCGATGCAGATCGGCAATATCCGGTCTTTTGGCATGAATTTGGCAGTTTGGGCTTGTCTTGGCCCCGTCCCAACGCTTATTTAGGGTGTATCGACAGGGACGAGGCTCGCCACTGACCCCCCTGAGATTAGTCGCCAAACATTGCAGGGCCAGATCAGAATGCGCGCGGATTTTTAGCGCGATATGGCCAGCGTAAACGACAGCCAAAGGCTTGAAAGCACTTACATGAGATCATCGAAGTCACGGTCGCGGAACAAGAACCGCAATAACCGACCCTCGGGCGGGAACATCATCAATCGGGTTTTTGACAGTTCCGGTCCTGATGGCAAGGTGCGCGGCACCCCGCAGCAAATCATCGAGAAATACAACCAGTTGCACCGCGATGCCTTCCTTTCGGGCGACCGCGTCGATGCCGAGAATTTTGCCCAGCACGCAGAGCATTACACACGCCTTTTGGCTGAAGCGATGCGCGAAGTGGACGCCAAGCGCGAAGAGCAGGAAGAGCAGAACCGCCAGCGGCAGGCAGAGCGTGATCGCGAACGTCAGGAACGCCTGAAAGCCCAAGAGGCCGCTGCCAACGATCCGTCAAATGCCGAACAGCCCGACGTAGCGGATGCGCAGCAGGACGACAGCGGTCTGGTCGACACGCCAGAGGAAAAGCCCAAGCGCGCGCGCAAGCCGCGTAAACCGCGCCCTGACCCCGATGCGGGCAACGCGCCCGAAGCCGCCGAATAACAAAAAGCCCTCCGCAGTGCGGGGGGCTTTTTCGTTTCACGCCCGATCAAGGCTGCGCGCCAAGGCGCAAAAGGCTTCCAGATCAACCTGCTCGGCGCGTTCTGTGGGTTTGATCCCAGCGGCCACCAGATGATCCTCGATTGCGGGGCTGATTGACTTCAAAGCCGAGCGCAGCATCTTGCGGCGCTGGTTGAAGGCCGCGGCAACGACTTTGTTCAACGTCGCGGGATTGGCCGGATAGCGGGGCGCGGGCAGGGCGGTCAGATGCACGACCGCAGAATTGACCTTGGGCGGCGGGCTGAAAGCCTCTGGCGGCAGTTCCATCACGATGCGCGGGTCACTGCGCCATTGCGCCAGAAGCGCCAGACGCCCGTAGGCCTTGCTGCCGGGGGTAGCGGTGATCCGCTGGGCCACTTCGCGCTGGAACATCAGTGTCAGACTATCCCAGAACGGCGGCCAGTCCGGCGGCGTCAGCCAGCGCACCAGCAATTCGGTCCCCACATTATAGGGCAGGTTGGCCGCGACCTTGATCGGCGGGGTCAGGTGTTCCAGCGGGTCCACTGCCAGCGCATCGCCATTGATCAACTGCAAACGGCCCGGATAGGCCTGTGCGATCTCTTCCAGCGCAGGCATGCATCGGGGGTCTTTTTCAATGGCCAGAACCCGCCGCGCGCCCTCGGCCAGAAGACCACGGGTCAGACCACCAGGGCCGGGCCCGATCTCGAGGACATCCGCGCCCGTCAGATCACCCGCCAGCCGCGCAATCTTGGCTGTCAGGTTCAGATCCAGCAAGAAATTCTGGCCCAATGCCTTTTTCGCCGCCAGCCCGTGGGTGGCGATCACATCGCGCAGGGGTGGCAGATCATCAATACCGCTCATGTCTTCTTCCGAGTATAAATATCCCCGCCGGAGGCTCCCATACTATTCACCAGTCCGCGCATCAGCCATTTGCGCGGCCATGCGAATAGCGGCAATCATCGACGTGGGATCGGCCAGACCCTTGCCCGCGATATCAAAGGCCGTGCCGTGATCCGGAGAGGTGCGGATAAACGGAAGGCCCAGTGTCACATTCACACCGCCGGAGAAATCCAGCGTCTTGATCGGGATCAGCGCCTGATCGTGATACATGCAGACAGCCACATCATAGGCCGCCCGCGCGCTTGCGTGAAACATCGTGTCGGCGGACAAAGGCCCGCTGATATCCATTCCCTGCGCGCGCAAAGCGTCCAGAACGGGGGTGATCATCTGGATCTCTTCGGTCCCCATCTTGCCGTCTTCACCTGCATGCGGGTTCAGCCCTGCGACGGCGATGCGTGGCTTTGCGATCCCGAAATCGCGGCGCAGCGCGGCGTGGGTGATTAAAAGCGTATCTGTCAGCAGGCTCGCGGTCAGGGCATCCGGCACGGCAAGCAAGGGGATGTGGATCGTTGTGGGGACGACGCGCAAGGCGTCACAGGCCAGCATCATCACGACCCTGTCGGTGCCTGCAAGCGCGGCCAGATATTCGGTATGTCCCGGATAAGCGAAATCAGCCCCGTCGATCAGCGCGGCCTTGTGGATCGGGGCGGTACAAAGCGCGCGCGCTGCCCCGGCCTGCACAAGGTCCACCCCGTCGGCAATGGCCGCAATCACGCCTTTGGCATGGCCCGGATCAGGGCGGCCTGCCACGGCAGGGCTGCCGAAATCGCGCGCCAGCACTGTCATCTTGAACGGATGGATATCCGCCGGATCGGTGGCAGCGTGATAGGGCGTGCCTGCGGGCAGATGTGACGGGTCGCCAATCCACAACAGCGGAATTTCGGACTTCAACACCTGCCATGCCGCCACGGCGATTTCGGGACCGATCCCTGCCGGTTCCCCGCAGCTGATGGCAATCGGTTGCATCAGGGACGAATGACCGCTGACGCGCGCAGGTCTTCCAAAAGCGCCTCTGACAACGCATTCAGGCGCTGGCTGCGGATCTGGGACCGCACGGCGTCGCGGTTTGCCTGACTTGTGTCAATGCTGTTGCGCGCACAAAGCATCAAAAAGACCAGTGTCTGCCCGTTGTTGCGTGTCAGATTGTAGGAAACTTCGCCTGCGTCCAGACGCGCCAGCTCAAGGGCGACATCGCTGGGGATATCTGCGGGTGGCAGCGTCACGCGCTGCAGCACTTCCGCCGGCTGGTCCTGTGCCACGCCGTACAGATCATCACAGGTATCGACCTGATTGCGCACGTCGGCGGCTGTCCTTTGTGCTGCCTCGGACTGGCCGCCGGGGATGAAGTAGGTGGCATATTCAAGGCTCGCGGGCGCGCGGGCAGGGCGGGGTGCTTCGCGTTGGCCGCGCTTTTGGAACAAGGCGACACCGTCGGAAATATCGATAGGCTCGGTCACCTCACCGGGGCGCAGGTCAAGCAGGACCTGCTGCAGCTGCGGTGGGTAATTCTCGATCGGCAACCACCCCAGACGTCCGCCGTTTTCACGCGATGGCAAAGCCGAGACCTGACGCGCGGCGTTTTCAAATTCACTGAACGTGCGCAGTTGCGCGATCTGGCCGGCGACTTCGCGGACTCGCGCGGCCCTTTCGGGCGGGGCGGGGATGATGATTTCTGACAACAAAACCTCGATCTGGGTCGTCGCAGAGCCCGCGCGGGCCAAGGCGCGTTCGACATCGGATTCGCTGACTGTGACTTCGCGGTTGAAACGCGCGCGGATGAAGTCGCGCCAGCGGCTGCCGGTGCTCACATATTCCACAAAGGTCCGTACCTGAATGTTGTTTTGCTGAAGGGCGTTGACGAATTCGCTCAGGCTCAGCCCGCCACGTCCGGCAAATTCCTGCAAGGCGGCTTGCAGTTCCTGCTCGGAAATATCGCGATTGAACCGGTCCAGTTCCTGTTCTTTCAGCCGGTCTTCGATCAGTTGTTCGCGCGCGATCCGGTCCAGATCACCGGCGGTGTTGAAAAACTCCAGAAGGCGTCTCCGTTCGGACAGCTCGAACTGGGTGATGGCCCTTTCGTTGACCGTGATAACCGGCGTCATGGCCCCCTGCGCCAGTCCCCAAGAGGGGGCTATGATGGCCAGACTGCAGCTGATAATACCTGCTGCCACTCCACGTAAACTCATTCTCAAACTCTTCATGCGTCCTAATTCCCGCAGCCTGTTGCAATTCCCCCGGCGGCCGGTCCGGTGGCAAATGCACCGATCGATCCGCTCAGGCCGAATGTTGTTGTTGGCTCTACCGTATTGGAAGACG
>JBFEQR010000150.1:0-6059 GCA_041549425.1 Yoonia sp.
GGCGGCGCAGGTATTCAGGCCGACCTGAAGGCGATATCGGCGAATGGCGCATTTGCCATGGCAGCACTGACCGCACTGACCGCGCAAAACACCCAAGGCGTCAGCGGCATCCATCTGGTGCCACCTGACTTTGTCCAAAGCCAGATCCGTGCGGTGTTTGACGATATCCGCGTCGATGCCGTCAAGATCGGCATGATCGCCAACGCAGAAATCGCGCAGGCGGTTGCTGCGGCACTGGCCGGTCGCGATCTGCCGGTCGTCCTTGATCCGGTGATGATTGCCAAAGGCGGCGCGCCATTGTTGCAGGCCGACGCCATCGCCGTGGTGCGTGACACGCTGCTGCCAATAGCCACGGTCCTGACACCGAACCTGCCGGAGGCGGCGCATTTACTCGGCATGCCCACCGCAACCACACGCGCGCAGATGGAAACCCAAGGCCGCGCGCTTTGTGCGCGCGGGCCGGACGCCGTTTTGATGAAGGGCGGACATCTAAAGGGCGCAGAGAGCCCTGATTGCCTTGTCACTGCGCAAAACACGCTCTGGTTCGAAGGCGCACGCAGCCGCACCCGCAATACCCACGGGACGGGCTGCACGCTGTCTTCGGCACTGGCCGCGCAACTAGCACAGGGGCATGACATCACCACCGCTGTTGCCGCTGCCAAATCCTACGTGGCGACCGCCATTGCCCATGCCGACAAGCTGGCCGTCGGATCGGGACACGGACCAACACATCATTTCGCAACATTTTATGACCCGACAAAAGGATCACTTTCATGAAATCCCTCCTGCTTGCTTCCGCCTTTTCGCTGTGCGCCGCGCCACTTTGGGCCCAGGATCAAATGACGCTTTTGCTGGATTGGTTCGTCAATCCCGACCATGGTCCGGTGATCATCGCGCAGGAAAAGGGCTATTTCGCCGATGCCGGCCTACAGGTTGAGGTGATCGCCCCTGCTGATCCCTCTGATCCGCCCAAGATGGTGGCCGCAGGGCAGGCCGATCTGGCGATTTCCTACCAGCCACAGTTGCACCTGCAAATCCACGAAGGACTGCCCTTGCAGCGCGTCGGCACGCTGGTCGCGACCCCGCTCAGTTGTCTGCTGGTGCTGGAAGACGGCCCCGTCGCAACGCCTGCCGACCTGAAGGGCCGCAAAGTCGGTTTCTCTGTCGGCGGGGTGGAAGAGGCTGTGCTGGGTCATGTTCTGAACACCCACGGGCTGACGCTGGATGATGTAGAGCTGATCAACGTCAACTGGTCGCTGTCACCGTCGCTGATGTCAGGTCAGGTCGATGCGGTCATCGGCGCGTTCCGCAATTTCGAACTGAACCAGATGGATATCGAAGGCGTGCCGGGACGTTGTTTCTACGTCGAGGAAGAAGGCCTGCCACCCTATGACGAACTGATCTATGTCGTCAATCCCGCCACGATGGACGCCGATATGATCCGCCGTTTTCTGGCCGCGACCGAAAAGGCCACGCAATACATCATCAACCACCCCGTCGAAAGCTGGGAGATTTTCGCAAGCACCGCGCCTGAATTGCGCGACGAATTGAACAAACGTGCCTGGGTCGACACGCTGCCCCGTTTTGCATTGCGGCCCGCCGCCATGGACGCCGGTCGCTATGCCACTTTCGAGGCATTCCTGCATGACACGGGCCTGATCCCCGCAATCAATCCGGTGTCCGCCATCGCGATTGATTTGACCGCACAATGAGCAGGCAACCCTATGGGGCAACTTTCGCGCTTTGGCGCGCGGGGTGTCCTGATGACTGGCGCGCCTACACGCATCACGCTTTCGTCGCGGGTTTGGGCGACGGGACGCTGCCACGCGCGGCGTTCCTGCACTACCTGATCCAGGATTACGTGTTTCTGGTGCATTTCGCGCGCGCGTGGTCCTTGGGTGTGGTCAAGGCCGAAACACTGAACGAGATGAAAGTCTGCGCAGGCACCGTCGACGCCTTGGTCAATCACGAGATGGCCTTGCACGTCAAAACCTGCGCCGCCGCGGGAATTGACGAGGCTACCCTGTTTCACGCGACCGAAGAATTCGAGAACCTCGCCTATACCCGCTATGTTATGGACGCCGGATTGCAGGGGGATTTCCTTGATCTGATGGCCGCCCTTGCACCCTGTTGTTTCGGCTACGGCGAAATCGGGGCGCGGTTGGCGGGAACGGCAGCGCCGGACGCGCCCTATCGCGCGTGGATCGATACCTATGCCGATGATGGCTATCAAAGCGTGATGGCAGGCGTTGGCGCAATGATCGACGGTGCAATCGCGCGCCGCCTTGGCTCTGAACCGGCACAGGCGGCGCGCTGGGGGCAACTGCAACAGCGCTTCACGACCGCAACCCGACTTGAGGTCGCATTCTGGGACATGGGGCTGCGCGGGGCGTGAAGAATGCCCCCGCTATACGCGTGACCGGCCAGCACCGGATCGACACAGAGGTCCTGTTCGGCCCCGTCGATCTGACACTGCCTGCGGGGCAGTTGTCTTGTGTGCTGGGCCGGTCGGGCGTTGGTAAATCGACGTTGCTGCGGTTGATTGCGGGGCTCGATTGCGCAGGCCGCTTTGCAGGCAAGATTACGGCATCGGACGGACAACCGCTTGCAGGGCGGATCAGCTTTATGGCGCAGTCGGATCTGCTTTTGCCGTGGCTTAGCGTTCTGGACAACATCGTGCTGGGTGCGCGTCTGCGCGGGATGGCACCGGATATGGCACGCGCAAAAGACCTGCTTGTGCGGGTCGGTCTGGCGGCGGATCGCGACAAACGGCCCGATGCCCTGTCAGGGGGAATGCGACAGCGCGCAGCCCTTGCCCGCACCTTGATGGAGGACCGGCCAATCGCGCTTTTGGATGAGCCGTTTTCCGCGTTGGATGCCAGCACACGCGCGGATATGCAGGAACTTGCCGCACAAATGCTGCGCGACAAAACCGTGCTGCTTGTGACCCACGATCCCGCAGAGGCGGTGCGCCTTGGTCACCGGATTATCGTGCTGACACCGACAGCAGCGAAACTTTGGCCGGTTCCGCAAACGCCGCCGGTGCGCGACCAATACGCGCCCGAGACAATCACCTGTCAGGCCGACCTGCTTGCACATCTGCGGGGCCCTCAATGAGAAATCTGCGCTATGCATTGGGCGCTTGCGTCTTTGGCCTGTCTCTGTGGCAAGGGTTGGTCTGGATAACGGGCGCGCCGCATTTCATTCTCCCCTCGCCGTGGCGGGTGGCGCAAGCCGCTTGGGACAACCGCGTGTTGATCGGGGACAACGCAGCCGTCACCGCAACCGAAGTGGTCCTCGGGCTGTTGATCGGGTCGGTTCTGGGGGCGGTCACCGCGATCCAGCTGGCAGGCTCTGCGCGGTTGCACCGTCTGGTCATGCCGCTGCTGGTGTTCACACAGGCCGTGCCTGTCTTTGCGCTGGCCCCGATCCTGACGCTCTGGCTTGGCTACGGGATCGCATCAAAGGTCGCGATGGCGGTGCTGATTATCTATTTCCCCGTGACCAGCGCCTTTTATGACGGGCTGACACGGGTGCCGCGCGACGTTCTGGATATGGCGCAAACCATGGGCGGCACCAAGCGGCAGATCATGCGCCGGATCAGGATACCCTACGCGCTGCCGTCGCTGGGCACCGGCCTGAAACTAGCAGCGGTTTATGCGCCCATCGGGGCTGTCATCGGTGAATGGGTGGGGGCATCAAAGGGGCTTGGGTATCTGATGCTTTTGGCCAACGGGCGGGCCAAGACCGATCTGATGTTTGCAAGCCTTATCACGCTGGCCCTGATGACGATTGCTTTGCATATCGCAATCAGCAAGGCCACCACAGCCTTTTCGCAGCGAAAACCGGTTAGCTGAACCTGTTGTTCTTGGGGAAGCCGTAAGGCGGGCGTTTGCCCACACCGGCACGGGCCGCTTTCCAGTCGGACATATCCGGTTCGGTCCGCGTCTTGCCGCCGCCCATCTGCCACGACAGACCATCGTCCCAATTGAAGGTCGTCAGGTCGGACAGGCCACCATCAAGTTCCAGCGTGCCCTGACGTCCTGCCGCTTTTTTGTACTTCTGGATACGCACACCTTTGCCACGTCCCATCTCTGGCAGTTCGGAGATATCGAACACCAACAACTTTGCATTTTCGGAGACAACAGCAACATGATCGCCCGCAACACGGCGGCAGACCTTGGCGATGGTATCCTTGACGTTCAGCACCTGCTTGCCCGAACGGGTCTGGGCGACGACATCCTCTTCGGCAACAACAAAGCCGTTGCCTTCCTCTGAGGCGACAAGAAGCTTTGCGCCCGGTTTGTGGATCAGGATATCGATGATGTCCACATCATTGGGCAGATCGATCATCAGGCGCAAAGGCTCGCCCATGCCACGCCCACCGGGTAGGTTGGCGGCACCTACCGTGTAGAACCGGCCGTTGGCGCCAAAGACCAACAGCTTGTCGGTGGTTTCGGCGTGGAAGATAAAGCGCGGTCCGTCGCCATCCTTGAACTTCAGTTCGCGGGTCAGATCGATATGACCGGTCATCGCGCGCACCCAGCCCATCTGGGAACAGACCACGGTGATCGGTTCACGTTCGATCATGGCCTCAAGGGGCACATCCACAACCTCGGCAGCTTCGGCAAACTGGGTGCGGCGCGCCCCGCCTTCGCTGTCGCGGCCAAAGGCCTTGCGGGTTTCGCGCAATTGTTCGGCGATCCGCGTCCATTGCAGGTTTTCGCTTTCCAGCAAATCCTCGATGCCGGCGCGTTCTTCCATCAATGCGTCACGTTCGGCGATCAGTTCCAGTTCTTCCAGACGGCGCAGGGACCGCAGGCGCATGTTCAGGATCGCCTCGGCCTGCACTTCGGACAGGGATACCTCTGGATCGGCACCCGCGACAAGCGGCGAGACATAATCGGCATCGGAGGTGGCACGGACATGATCGCGCGACCAATCCTCGATCATCAGGGCCTTTTTGGGGTCATCGTCATAACGGATGATGTCGATCACGCGGTCCAGATGCAGGAAGGCGATAATAAACCCTTCCAGCACCTCAAGCCGGTGGTCGATTTTCTCAAGGCGGTATTTGCTGCGCCGGATCAGGACATCGCGGCGGTGGTCAAGGAAAGCGCGCAGGACCTCTTTGAGCGAACACACCTTGGGGGTCAGCCCGTCGATCAGCACGTTCATGTTCAGGCTGAAGCGCGTTTCCAGATCGGAGTTGCGGAACAGCATGCCCATCATGACCTCTGGATCGACGGTCTTGGCGCGGGGTTCCAGTACGACGCGGATATCATCGGCGCTTTCGTCGCGCACATCGGCCAGCAGCGGCACTTTTTTCAGCTGGATCACCTCGGCCAGCTTTTCGATCAGCTTGGATTTCTGCACCTGATAGGGGATTTCAGTGACAACCACTTGCCACTGGCCACGGCCCAGATCCTCGACCTCCCATTTCGCGCGCAGGCGGAAGGCACCGCGCCCTGTGCGGTAGGCCTCTGCGATATTCTCTGCCGGTTCGACGATGACGCCACCGGTCGGGAAATCCGGACCGGGGATATAGTTCAACAGTGTGTCGTCGCGCGCATCCGGCGTCTTGATCAGATGCAGGCAGGCGTCGATAAGTTCGTGCAGGTTATGCGGCGGGATGTTCGTGGCCATCCCCACAGCGATCCCGCTGGACCCGTTGGCCAGAAGGTTGGGGAATGTGGCCGGCAAGACTGCCGGTTCGGTCAAGCGCCCGTCATAGTTGTCGCGAAAATCAACGCTGTCTTCTGACAAACCTTCCAGCAGCGCCTCGGCTGCGGCGGTCATCCGTGCCTCGGTGTAGCGCGACGCGGCGGGGTTATCGCCGTCGATATTGCCAAAGTTGCCTTGACCGTCGACCAGCGGGTAGCGCACGTTGAAATCCTGCGCCAGACGCGCCATCGCGTCATAGATGGCGGCATCGCCGTGCGGGTGGAAATCACCCATGGTGTCGCCGCTGATCTTGGCCGATTTCAGAAAACCGCCCGTAGGCGACAGGCGCAGGCGCGACATAGCGTAAAGAATGCGGCGATGCACCGGTTTCAAAC
>JBFEQR010000151.1:0-6022 GCA_041549425.1 Yoonia sp.
AGCTGCGAATAAAGTCCGGATAATCCATTTTGTGTGTCCTTTCCTTGCGCAACGGGCCTAAACCCCCAAGCAATAGCGCATGATTGCCTTTTGTGCATGAAGACGGTTTTCGGCCTCGTCAAAGATCACCGAATGCGGGCCGTCCATGACGCTGCTTGTCGCCTCATCGTCGCGGTGCGCGGGCAGGCAATGCATGAACAATGCATCGTCCTTTGCCTTGGCCATCAGCGCGTCATTGACCTGATAGCCGCGCAACTGGTTGTGCCGCCGCTCGCGGGCAGATTGCGGGTCGTGCATACTGACCCAAGTGTCCGTCACGACCAGATCAGCGCCCTGCACGGCCTCATTGGGGTCGCGCACAGTGGTATAGAGACCGTCAAGCGCGGGCTCTGGGTCCAGTGGCGGTGGCCCTGTAAAGACCAGATCAAAGTCGAACTGCTTGGCGGCATGGGCAAAGCTGGCAAAGACGTTGTTGCCGTCCCCCGACCAGACCACTTTCTTGCCCTTGATCGGGCCGTTGTGTTCCTCGAACGTCATGATATCGGCCATGATCTGGCACGGATGCGTGCGGTTGGTCAGCCCGTTGATGACCGGCACGGTGGCATATTCGGCCATGTCCAGCAGGGTTTGTTCCTCGAACGTGCGGATCATGATCAGATCGACATAACGTGACAGCACGCGGGCGGTATCGGCGATGGTCTCGCCATGGCCAAGCTGCATATCGGCCCCCGACAGCACCAGCGTCTGCCCGCCCATCTGGCGCACGCCCACGTCAAAAGACACGCGCGTCCGCGTCGAGGGTTTTTCAAAGATCAGCGCCACCATATGGCCCGCAAGCGGCTGCTCGGCATCGGGGGTGCCTTTGGGTTTGCCGGCACGGGCATTTTTCATGTTTTGCGCGTTGTCGATAATCTGCCGCAAGGCATCGGTCGAGGTCGTGTGGATATCAAGAAAGTGGTTCATGGATTTCGCTTTTGTTGGGGCACAGCGGCCCGGAATTTCTTAGAGATGGGTCATCACTTGGATCAGGTTTCCGTCGCGTGCCGCACATAGGCGACGCTTGCGAAAACCGGCTTGGGCGTAAATGGCGATGGCTTGTGTGTCCTTCGTGTTCGGCCCCACAGCAACGATGGGATAATGTCGTCGCAGCTCGCGCACGCGGGCGTCGATGTAGGATGCAGAATGCCCCTGCCCCATGAAACTGGGATCACCCACGAAAGTCCCCACAACACGCGCACCTGTCGGCAGGTCAGCGAACTGCGGTTGACCATAATGACGGGCGTCATAGTCGTGAATATAGGCAAACGGATGGTCGATCAGCCCGACCAGCAACATATTAATATCGGGGTTATGCATGTCTTTTAGCATCTCACCCACGCGCCGTTCTGCGTCAGGCCACCATGCCCTGACATGCGACTGTTCCAGCCAGTTGCGCATCAGGGGCAGGTCAGCCCGTTTCAGTTTGCGAAAGGTAAAGTTACGCATTGCCCTCCACCAGTTGCGCCGCAGCATCCAGACGGTCCACGGCTGTCGCGATCTCTTCGTCGGTGATTGTCAGCGCGGGCAACAGCCGGACCACGTTGTCGGCGGCAGGCACGGTCAGAAGTTCCTGCTCAAAGCCTGCGTTGACCACATCGGCATTGCTGGCCTTGCATTTCAGACCCAGCATCAGACCTGCCCCCCGCACTGCCTCAAAGACATCCGGATGTGCGGCCACCAGCCCTTCCAGCTTTTGCCGGAACAGCGCGGATTTCCGGTTCACTTCGGCCAGAAACGCATCGTCGCCGACGATTTCCATCACTTTCGCACCGACCGCACAGGCCAACGGATTACCGCCATAGGTCGATCCGTGCGTGCCTGCCGTCATGCCAGAGGCCGCATCCTCGGTGGCCAGCACAGCACCCAACGGAAAGCCCCCGCCGATCCCTTTGGCCACCATCATGATGTCGGGTGTGATCCCTGCCCATTCATGGGCAAAAAGCCTGCCGGTCCGACCCATGCCACATTGGACCTCATCAAGGATCAACAAAATCCCGTGCGCGTCGCACAGATCGCGCAACCCTTTCAGGCAAACATCCGGCAGCGGGCGGATGCCGCCCTCGCCCTGCACGGGTTCGACCATAATCGCGGCGATCCGGTCTGTGGCCGCGGCCTGCAGCGCATCATGGTCGCCAAATTCCAGATGGGTAAACCCTGGCAAAAGCGGGCCAAAGCCCTTGGTCATCTTCTCGGACCCTGCCGCTGCGATCCCCGCGCTTGAG
This sequence comes from Yoonia sp., assembly GCA_041549425.1. Lineage (GTDB taxonomy): Bacteria > Pseudomonadota > Alphaproteobacteria > Rhodobacterales > Rhodobacteraceae > Yoonia. The sequence continues at coordinate 2,262 of JBFEQR010000151.1, forward strand.
CGTCCGTGGAAAGAGCCCGTGAAAGTAATGATCTCGGTCCGTTCGGGCTGGCCTTTGTCGAACCAGTATTTGCGCGCCATCTTGACGGCCAGTTCGCAGGACTCTGTCCCCGAATTGGTAAAGAAAACCGTATCGGCAAAAGTCTGCGCCACCAGCGCGTCCGCCAGCTTTTGCTGGGCGGGAATGTTGTAAAGGTTCGACACATGCCACAAGGCAGCGGCCTGTTCACCAAGGGCGGCGACCAGTGCCGGATGCGCATGGCCCAGCGCGTTCACCGCGATGCCGGCCCCCAGATCAAGAAAGCGTCGGCCATCCTGCTCAACCAGCCAAGAGCCTGTACCGGACACGAATGTCAGCGGCGCACGTGAATAGGTCGGCAGAATAGAAGCGATCATGGCGATCTTCCTTTTGGTAGACCCGATTGGTGCAGGACCGCACGGGTGGTGTCAATAATGTAAGAAAGGGATGATGGACGTAACAAAGGGCGGCGCGGTTAGCGTCGGCGTCGGATCACATATGTTTGCAGCGTCATCATGGCTTGCATCTAGCGCATCGCATCAGTGTTGAAAAGTCCTGATCGACACGCTGATATCCTTGCAAAAACCTGCGCAGGGGACCAAGGCGTATTCCATGTCCTTACGCGCCCCAAATCCCCCGCTTGCGGTTGCTTTTATGCTGACGGCCACTGCGTTTATTGCGGGGACGATGGTGATGGCCAAATCGCTCGGGACAGACACACTGGGGCCGCCAATGCACCCGTTGCAAATCTCGCACGGGCGTTTTCTCTTTGCTTTTGCGATCATTGCCACAGCGGCACTGGTGTTTCGCCCCAAAATCGCCAACCCGCACTGGCGGCTGCATGTCGGACGCACGCTTTTCGGGTGGGGCGGAGTGACGCTGATGTTTGCAGCTGTGGCCTTTATCCCCTTGTCGGACGCGACGGCGATCAGTTTTCTGAACCCTGTCTTTGGCATGTTGCTGGCTATTCCCCTGCTGGGCGAACGTGTCGGGCGCTGGCGCTGGCTGGCGGCTTTTATGGCGCTGGTGGGCGCACTGATTCTGCTGCGCCCCGGACCGGACACGTTTCAGATGGCGGGTCTTTTGGCGCTCGGGGCGGCCATCGTGATGGGGATGGAGTTGATTTTCATCAAGAAACTGGCAGATCGCGAACCTTCCTTTCAAATCCTTCTTGTGAACAATGTGATCGGATTGTGCATCGCAACTGCGGCTGTGATCCCTGTTTGGGTGATGCCCACCAGCGCACAGTGGGGCGCGTTGGCTGGTCTGGGCGTCTTGATGGCTGCAGCGCAGGCCTGTTTCATCAATGCCGTCGCCCGCGCCGACGCCAGTTTCATCACTCCTTTCAGCTACATCACACTGATCTTCGCCACGCTCTATGACCTCGTTATCTTTGACGTTTGGCCCGATTGGATCAGCATTGCGGGGGCTGTCGTCATTCTGACCGGCGCGTCACTTTTGGCGTGGCGAGAACGGCGCGCGCGCACCTAGCCGGTCACTTTTGCGCAAGAAACAGCGTCGTGCCTGAATTTTTGTCAAATTTCAGCCGTTTTTGCGCTATAGCAGCACCTCATGATTGAAGATTACGAGTTCCGCCAGACCCCGACAAAGGGTCCGATTTGGTTGGCCGCAATTGGCCTTGCGTTGCTGGTACTGGCGATTTTTGTCATAGGCACAGAGTATCTGATCTGGATGGCTTGGGCCGTCGGGGCGTTGACACTGGCATGGATGATTTTCCCCAGACCGGTCTACGGCATCAAGATTGATGACACGTATCTTGTGCTTTCCGCATGGCGCGACCCTCGTTTTGTACGGCTTGCAGAGATTGCACACCTGCGTGTCTCCAACGTCAGCGAAGAAACAAAGGTGGCCATTGTCTACAAAGACGGCGAGGAAGAAGCGATCTTTGCCGCCGATCTGCCGGACATCGACATTCTTGTGGCAGTCCTTGCCGAACGCGGCGTGCCGGTGCGCGACGTCTACCTTTAGCCAGTGCGCACTAGGCCTTCAGGCGATAGCCCGTGTGCATCCACCGCAGGCACACGGCCAAAACCACACCACAGGCCACGCCCACAACACCCAGCCCGATCCACGGGCTGCTGTCGCTGACCCCGATCATGCCGAAACGCACCCCGTCGATGATGTAAAAGAACGGGTTGGCGTGGCTGAGGGTCTGCATCAGGGGCGGCAGCGCCTCGATCGAATAGAAGGTGCCGGACAGGAACGCCAAAGGCGTGATCAGAAAATTCGAAATGGCCGACAACTGATCGAACTTATTGGCGAAAATACCTGCGATCATACCCAGCCCGCCCATCAGGACCGACCCCAGAAACACAAAGACCACGACCCAAAGCGGATTTTGCACCCCGACGCCCAGAAACAGGCTCGCACCGATGGCAATCACAATGGCAACCAACCCGCCCCTAGCAACCGCGCCACCGATATAACCGGCCACCAGCTCGGCCGCTGACAAAGGCGGCATCAGCGTGTCCACGATATTGCCCTGCACCTTGGCAGAGGCCAGACTGGAAGAGGTATTGGCAAAGGCGTTCTGGATCACCGTCATGGTCAGAATACCCGGCGCAAGGAACGTCATAAAGGGCACGCCCATCACATCGCCACGCTGCGGCCCGATCGCAATGGTGAAGATCATCAGGAACAGGCCCGCATTGATCAGCGGCGCCATAACGGTTTGCGACCAGACATTCATGAAGCGGCTGATTTCGCGGCGCACCAGCGTCCATGTGCCCAGCCAGTTCACGCGCCCGAAACGGCGCACACCCATTTGTGTCGGCTCGATCATGTCATATTCCTTCTGTTCGGCCTTGTGACATAACGGATCGGGCGCGAAAGGCCAGCGCAGCCGCGCAATCTTTGGCAAGGGCGGCAAAAAACGCGCGCCCTTGGCTTCACATCAGCGCTGGCAATGACTAATATGTCAAAAGCCGCAAGAAAAGGGACCTTGCCCATGCAAGGGTCCTGCGAAAAATCAAAGGATGTCATATGTCTTGGACAGACGAGCGCGTTGAGACGCTCAAAAAGATGTGGGGCGAAGGCCAGTCGGCCAGCCAGATTGCCAAGGAACTGGGCGGGGTGACCCGCAATGCAGTGATCGGCAAGGTGCACCGTCTTGGCCTGTCGAACCGTGCAGGCTCTGGCGGGTCCGCTGCCGCAAAGGCCGCGCCAAAGGAAAAGCCCGCAGCAGCGGCAGCAGCAGCAAAGCCGGCACCCAAACCCGCACCCAAGCCCAAGACCGTGGCCTCTGTGCCTGCGGTGAAGGAAGAAGTGGAACTTGACGAGAACGGCATCCCGATCTCTGCCGCGCGGCGTGCGATTATTCCCGCAGGCCAACCCCTGCCCCCGCAGCCATCCGCTAATGAAATCAGCCCCGAGGCACTGGCCAAGGTCAGTGAGGTCGAAAAGACCGCCAAAAAGATCAGCCTGATGGAATTGACCGAAAAGACCTGCAAATGGCCTGTGGGCGATCCGGCCACGGATGATTTCTGGTTCTGCGGTCTGGCCGTGCAACAGGGCAAACCCTACTGCGAAGCTCCGGTGGGCGTGGCGTTCCAGCCGATGTCATCGCGACGGGACCGTCGCCGGTAAGGTGGATCATGATCCACCTCACGAGATTGCATGTGATCAACGACGCCGGTCGCGACGCGATGACATTGGCTGGAAGGCCACGCCAACATGTGCTTCGCAGTATGGCTTGCCTTGCTGAACGCCCAGACCGCAAAACC
>JBFEQR010000152.1:0-6018 GCA_041549425.1 Yoonia sp.
ACACCGTGCAAGGCCACCAGACTGACCATGACCACGGCCAAGGCACCGGTCGCACCGGAAATCATGCCTGGGCGTCCGCCAAAGACCGCCGTGATCAGACCGACGATGAAGGCTGCATAAAGTCCGACCAGCGGTTCAACCCCTGCCACAAAGGCAAAGGCCACCGCTTCGGGGACCAGCGCAAGGGCGACAGTCAGTCCTGACAAAATCTCGACTTTCCACTGGCGCGGGGTCAGAGGGGCATCGGGATCGGTAAGTTTAAGATTGTCAGCGAAACTCGCCAAGAGTGCGCGGGCCATGGAAATTCCAGTCAAATCGGGGGGTATTTTGGGCCCACCTATCGAAGCAGTGGGCATTTGTCACCCCTTGTTCCGGTTGCCTTTGTTGCTGTTGCGGCATTGGCACGCGGGACTTGGGCTTCACATTCGGGCCAAACCGTTCCAGTCTTTGCCCGCGTGCAAAGAAAGAGGGCGGAATGAAAACGAGACTAGGCGTGATTGGCGGCTCGGGCATTTACAAGATGGACGGTCTGGAAGATGCCGCATGGGTGCCCGTCGACAGCCCGTGGGGTGCGCCCTCTGATGCAGTGCTGACGGGGCGTTTGCACGGTGTGGATATGGCGTTTTTGCCCCGTCACGGGCGCGGGCATCTGCATTCGCCCTCAACCGTGCCTTATCGCACGAATATTGATGCGATGAAACGGCTGGGCGTGACAGATATCATCAGTGTCAGCGCCTGCGGGTCGTTCCGCGAAGAAATGGCACCGGGTGATTTCGTCATCGTCGATCAATTCATCGACCGCACTTTTGCGCGGGAAAAGTCGTTTTTTGGCACCGGTTGCGTGGCCCATGTCAGCGTTGCTCATCCGACCTGTGCGCGCCTGTCCGATGCCTGTGAGACTGCGGGTCGCGATGCGGGGATCAAAGTGCACCGTGGTGGCACCTATCTTGCCATGGAAGGGCCGCAGTTTTCGTCACAGGCCGAAAGCAAGATGTACCGCGCATGGGGTTGTGATGTGATCGGCATGACGAATATGCCCGAGGCCAAGCTCGCCCGAGAGGCCGAGATTTGCTATGCCTCTGTTGCGATGGTCACCGATTATGATAGCTGGCACGCCGATCACGGGGCGGTTGATGTTAGCGATGTGATCAAGACGCTTCAGGGCAACGGGACCAAGGCGCAGGACCTTGTTTCGCGACTGCCTTCCCTTTTGGGGGCAACCCGCGCCCCTTGTCCGCATGGCTGTGATCGCGCATTGGATTTTGCGCTGATGACGTCGCCGGAATTGCGTGACCCCGCCCTGATTGCAAACCTCGACGCCGTTGCTGGCCGCGTTCTTTAGAAAGTTCCCAAGATGAAAACTGTCCAAGACTACATTCGCACCATTCCCGACTTTCCTCATGAGGGGATCATGTTCCGCGATGTGACCACCCTTTTCAGCGATGCGCGCGGGTTTCGCGTGGCGATCGACCAACTGCTTCACCCTTATGCGGGCCAGCCCATCGACAAAGTTGTCGGGCTTGAGGCGCGCGGATTTATCCTTGGGGGTGCGATTGCGCATCAGTTGTCGCTGGGATTTGTCCCGATCCGCAAGAAAGGCAAACTGCCGGGCAAGACAATCGAACAGGATTACGTGCTTGAATACGGTACAGCCACGATGGAGGTGCATGACGACGCCCTGCAACCGGGTGAAAAGGTCTTGCTGGTTGATGACCTGCTTGCCACGGGCGGCACTGCCGAGGCGGGGATCAAACTGATCGAACGCATGGGCGCAGAAGTAATCGGATGCGCCTTTGTCATCGACCTGCCCGATATCGGTGGCCGCAAAAGGCTTGAGGCGCTGGGCATGGATGTGCATGCGCTTTGCGCCTTTGAGGGGGATTGATTGCGCGGTTTTCCAGCACCTTCAATGTTGCTGCCTTTGGGCATCTGTGGCATGAACGAAAAAACCCTGAACGAAAGAGTTTAGAACGTGACAGACTACACGTCCCGCCGCACAACGATGGTCGACACGCAGGTGCGTCCGTCAGATGTGACAAAGTTCCCGATTATCGACGCGATGCTGTCGGTGCCGCGTGAGGCCTATGTGCCTGATAACAAACGCGAAGCCGCTTATATTGGCGAGAATCTGGCGCTTGACGACACCCGCGTAATGCTGGAGCCGCGCACGCTGGCCAAAATGCTGGAAGCGCTGGATGTGCAGCCTTCGCATGTGGCACTCGATATCGCCTGCGGGCTTGGCTATTCAACCGCGATTCTGTCGCACCTGTGCGAGTTCGTGGTCGCCGTCGAAGATGACGAGGCCCGCGCGCAAGAGGCGCAGAGCATTCTGTCGCAAAACAACATCGACAATGCGGCCGTTATGGCGGGCGAATTGGCAGAAGGATCGGCAAAATCCGGTCCCTATGATAGCATTATCATACAAGGTGGGGTGGAAGAGGTGCCGCAAGCGCTGCTGGAACAGCTGCGCGAAGGTGGCCGGATCGCCTGTATTTTTCTTGAAGGCAGTCTTGGCGTCGTGCGCGTCGGTCACAAGATCGATGGCGCGGTGAATTGGCGGTTTGCTTTTAACGCAGGTGCGCCGGTTCTTGAAGGCTTTGAAAAGCGTGCTGCTTTTGCGCTTTGAACGCTGAGCGTGATGAAACGATATCAACAATGGTGAATTTGTATGAAATATAAGAGTTTGGCATTAGCTGCAGTCGTTATGTCGCTGTTTTCAGCCCCCGTCGCGCAGGCAGAGACATTGTCGGATGCCTTGGCCGCAGCTTACAACAACTCTGGTTTGCTCGAGCAGAACCGCGCGCTTTTGCGTGCCGCCGATGAAGATGTCGCCCAGTCAATCGCAGCGACACTGCCCGTGATCGACTGGTCCTTGTCATATACCCGCACCCGCAGCACTGAGCCAATTCTGGGCGGCACAACCAAATCTTTGGTGGCCCGCATCACGGGCAGTCTGACGCTTTATGACAGTGGTTCAAGTGATCTCGCCACTGATGCGCGCAAAGAAGTGGTGCTTGGCACCCGTCAAGCTTTGCGCGGCGTCGAACAGGATGTGCTTTTGCGTGCTGTGCGCGCATATGCAAACCTGATCAGTGGCACCGAATTTGTGCAACTGCGTGAAAACAATGTGCGTCTGATCACACAGGAATTCCGCGCAGCCCAAGACCGTTTCGAGGTGGGTGAAGTGACCCGCACGGATGTCGCGCTGGCCGAAGCTCGGCTTGCGGCAGCCCGTAGTTTGCTGGCCGCAGCGCAGGGTGATCTTGCCGCCGCCGTTGCCGAATTCAAGGCCGCCACAGGACGCACGCCCGGCAGCCCAAGCGGTGTGACGCCGGCGCCGGTATCGCGCAGCCTGAATGATGCAAAGGCCTTAGCTGTACGCAACCACCCCAGCATTCTTGAGGCGCAGCACAATGTTTCTGCGGCCGAACTGAACATCCGGCGCGCGGAATTGGTGGTCAACCCTACCGTGTCACTGACAGGGTCAATGTCGCGTGATGATGACAAGGTGAATACAGTGCAAGGGGGGATCACCGTCGGAGGTCCGATCTATCGCGGCGGCGCGATTCCCAGCCAGTTGCGCCAGGCGCGCGCCAATCGTGATGTTGCGCGGTCAGGGCTGCATCTGAACCGCATTGCGATTGAACAGCAAGTCAGCAACGCATTTGCGCAGTTGCAGGTGGCCCGCGCTGGCCGTCAGGCGTCTGAGCAACAAATCAGCGCCGCAACCGTCGCCTTTGAGGGGGTTCGCGAAGAGGCGACTTTGGGATCACGTACCACGCTGGACGTGTTGAATGCTGAACAGGAGCTTCTTGACGCGCGTGCAAACCGGATTGCAGCGCAGTCCGATGAGGTCGTGGCGTCCTATTCAGTCCTTGCCGCGATGGGGCTGTTGACCGTGGACCACCTGAAGTTGCCGGTGCAGCAGTACGATCCGGCCGAATACTACAATCTGGTCAAGAATGCGCCAGTAATGCTGTCCGATGAGGGCATAGCGCTTGACCGTGTGCTTGAGGCGCTCGGGCGGGAATAAGCTTTTGTTGTTTGGTGCTTAATCTTCCGCTAAGCTTATGGAGCAAAATGGAAATTTGGGATAGCTGGCAATGTCCAATATGGCGCGAACGGATGAGATAGACGAGCTTGTGTCTTCGGTGCGTGATTTCGTGGCGCACAAGGAAGAGCAAAAGGCAAAAGCTGAGGAGCGCCTTATTCTTAAGGCCGCTCAACGCGTAAGTGGTGTCAGCCCCGAGACAGTTGAGCCGTGGCGCGAACAGCAGCCCGATGCTGCAACGGCGGGGCAAGCTGCCCATAGCAATGTGCTGATTCTCGAACCCGACCAGACGCAGGATCGGGCGGGCCTTGAGGCGACGATTGCCGAACTGGAAGCCGCTGTCACAGCGCAGTCCGACGACTGGGAAGCTGATGGGGGCGAGAGCTTTGCGCAATCTGCTTGGGCTGCTAGTGCATTTGAGGCACCCGCAGAAGGGCAGGCACCGGATAGCGACGCAGACGCGGCCGAAGCGGGAGACGATGACGTGGCGGATGAAACACCTGAAGCGTCAATCGCGGCCGATGTGGCCGCCGGTCTGGACGAGGACGCATTGCGTGCCTTGGTCGTGGCGATGGTGCATGAAGAACTGGGCGGTGAACTGGGCGAACGGATCACGCGCAACGTGCGCAAACTTGTCCGCCGCGAGATCAACCGCGTCTTGACCAGCCGGGAATTGGGCGAAGACTAGCCCGCCAGCGTCAAAAGCCTGTCGATATCCATGTGTTCCTCAAGATGGTCGGCCAGCGCATCCAGCGTGCGGGCGACACTCTCACTATAGGCGTGCTGCGTGACCGGTTTGCCCAGTTGCCCCAGAAACGCCGAGCGAAACGCGTCAGCGGCAAAAAGCCCGTGCAAATAGCATCCCATAATCCGCCCGTCGGCAGATGACGCCCCTTCGCCGCGCCCGTCAAGCGACAGCCACGCGCGCGCGCAGTCGGGTCCGGTCGTGACACCGATGTGGATCTCGTAACCGCTGACTTCGTCGCCCGTCGGCAAATAGGTCGCCTGTGAAAGCGCGAGACGTTTCTGGGGGGCCATAACGGTTTTGATATCCAGCAGGCCCAGCCCGCGCACCCGCGATGGCGGCCCCTCGATCCCGTCGGCGTCGATGATTTCCTGACCCAGCATCTGATATCCGCCGCAGACGCCCAAGACAAACCCGCCACGGCGCACATGCGCTTGCAGATCAATGTCCCAGCCTTGCGCGCGAAAATGGGCCAGATCGGCAATTGTCGATTTGGAACCGGGAATGATGATCAGATCAGCGTCAAGAGGCAGGGGGCGTCCGGCCTCGATGATCTCGACGCTGACGCCGGGGGTGGCCGAAAGCGGATCAAGGTCGTCGAAATTGGCAATCCGGTTCAGGCGGGGTACCGCGATCTTGATCGTGCCGCCGGATGTGCTGGCAATATCCATCACATCCTCGGCGGGCAGTTTCCAAGCGTCGGCAAACCACGGCACGATGCCCAAGGGGGCCCATGACGTGCGGGCCGCGATGATGTCCATGCCCTCATGGAACAGGGTGGTGTCGCCGCGAAACTTGTTGATGGCAAAGCCTTTGATCAGCGTTTCATCTTCGGGGGGCAGCACGGCATGGGTGCCCACAAGCTGGGCAATCACCCCGCCACGGTCGATGTCGCCGATCAGGACCACAGGCACGTTCGCGGCACTGGCAAAGCCCATGTTCGCAATGTCACCGGCGCGCAGGTTGACCTCTGCGGGGCTGCCGGCACCTTCGACGATGACCAGATCACGACCGGCCCCGATGCGGGCAAAGCTTTCCAGCACAGGCGGCAACAGCTTTGCCTTCTGCTTGCCATAGTCGCGCGCCTTCATCGTTGCAAAACGTTTGCCCTGCACGATCACCTGCGCGCCGACCTCCGATTCCGGCTTCAGCAGCACGGGGTTCATGTCGACCAACGGGTCCAGTCCACAGGCCAGCGCCTGCAAGGCCTGCGCGCGGCCAA
>JBFEQR010000153.1:0-5994 GCA_041549425.1 Yoonia sp.
GAACCGCCTGCCGGCAAAGCCGGCAAGGTCGTCAAACTCAAATAAACTAGTGACGCAGCATGAGCGGCTGGTTCATCCAGCGTTCAAGCGCATCGGTCATCGCATCTGGTGCCTCCAGGCTTGGCAGATAGCCGGCACCCTCGATCACGTCCAACTGCGCATAGGGGATCATCTCGGCCATGAATTCGTGGCGCTTGAGATGGTATTGCCCGTCATGGCGGCCACAAATCACAGCAGCAGGTTGGGTGATCTGGCGTAACGTGGCCTGTTGGTCCTTGCGGCGCTGCAGCGCGCGGGCCTGTCTGATATAGGCCTCTGGCCCCAGATCCTGCCCCATCTGCGTCAGATCACGTACCAGCGCCACGCGGTCAGTGCCGGGTGCCATCCAGGTCGAATTGATTTCATGGCGCAGCACATCCTCCCAACGTCCCGCACGGGCGGCAATGATCTGTGTCTCGCGGGCGGCGGCGGCCTCTGGCGTGTCGGCTTGTGCACTGGTGCTGACAAGGGCCACGCGGGTCACGCGTTCGGGGGCGCGGCGCAAAATCTCGATCGCGATCATGCCGCCCAGCCCCATGCCCATCAGCGCAAACCGTGCCGGTGCCCATGTCAAAATCTGGCTCGCGATTTCTTCCATCCGCTCACCGCAGGTGGCGGGCGCGATCATCACGGCCTGACGGCGCGACAGTGTCGCGATCTGCGCCTCGAATATCCGTGCATCGCACAAAAGTGGCGGGATCATTACCAAGGTTTCACTGGACATCATGCAAGCCTCTGGCGTCTTTGACGCGCTGTTATTTTTTAATGCAAGTGTGACGAATACGCAGGCAAACGACAAGGCGTCAATCGCCGGACAGGCCCGCAGACCAAGCAAAGATTCGCTGTGCAAGTGGCGCCGTTTGCGCGGGCGAAAAGATGTCACCGGCCATGATATGCCCCATCTCGTCGTCAGCGTCAGTTTGCTGCAGCTTGATGACCTCGGCAGGGGCCCCCCAGCGCGCGACGGCCTTGCGCACTTCATCAGGATGCACGACCTGATCGTTGTCATTGTAGCAAAACAGCGCGGGCGTTTTGATCTTGGACAGGTCCGCCGTGCGCGCGGCGCGCACGGCATCGGCCATCACATGAACAGCCTCGGTGGGGTATTCCAGCGTCCAGAACGCCGCATGGGCCGGATTCTTGGCCGGAAAAGACCGCATATGCCCTGCCACATATTTGGACCAGGACCGTGAGCCGGGCAAATCAAGCAAAGCTTGGGCCACCCTGTGCCGCAAACCGAAATTGGGAGACACATGCACCATGCCCTTGACCCGCGCCCCTTGGGCAAAGGCCAATGTGGCCAGCGTGCAGCCGGTTGAACAGCCGATCACGATGACCTCTTCGCCGATAATGCTTGCAACCTGCAAAGCTTCGTCCACGTCGGCCTGCCATGCCTGCAGACTTGCCCGCCCCATTGCATCACCGTTCTGGCCATGCCCTGTCAGACGGGTGAAAAAGACATTGGCCCCCAACGCGCGCGCCACCAGATCAGGCAGCGGGCGCAATTCTTCACCCGTTGCCGAAAAGCCGTGCAGGTATAGCACACTGATGGGCGTTTTGGTTCCCGCTTGCCCTGCCCACAGGATGCGCTTTTCGCAGCCCGTGCGCAGGTCCGGCACCTTGGCCTCTTGCGCGGCCAGAGTTGCCGCAACCGTGTTGATGTCACTCAAAGACATTGGCGACCTTCGGACGACAGACAGCCGACAACCATCCACGGAGCGCGCCGGCCAATACGGCCGTTTGTTTTATCGCCGATATAACCGATCAACGGGTCTGTTATCATGTCGAACATCCGAACCGCGGTGATCACAAAGCCAGCAATGCCAACCGGCACACCCAGCAACGCCGTCAGATAGGCGCGGCCCAAGAGTTGTCTGACCACGACAAAGACAACAAAGCCCATGCCAGCCGGTCTCCAGCCCGCCATTTGTCCCATTGAAAGCGCCATGATCCCGTCCCCTCCCAAGGTTATATTCACCCTAAACAAAGGCGTTATGGCAGCCCTAGAAAAACGTAGCGTCATGAAAAGCGGGGATCAGCTTGTCGCGGCACAGACCTCTTCGACGGTCGTCCGGATCAGTTGCAGACACCGTTCATCGGAAAAGCGATGGTCGGCCCCGTCGACGAGCGTGAGTTGCATATCGGGCCCTTGGGCATGCTCCAGCAGACGCAAGGCGACAGACATTTCCACATCCGCATCCGCAGTCCCCTGCAAAAAGCGCACCGGAAAATCCAGATGTAGTGGATCGCGCAACACCAGCCGGTTGCGCCCTTCTTCGATTAGGCGGCGGGTAATGATGTAGGGATCACCGTATTCCGACGGCAACGCCACCTGCCCCGCCATCAGTTCTGCCTTTTGCGCCTCGGAAAATCCGGCCCACATGCTGTCTTCGGTGAAGTCGGGTGCTGCGGCAATGGTCACCAAACCAGCCACTTTTTCGGGCATCGCGCGGGCGATCAACAGGGAAATCCAGCCCCCCATGCTGGAGCCGACCAGAACGACCTTGCCCGCCAGCAAACCGATCGCGGCGCAGGCATCCTCGAACCAGTCGCCGATCGCGCCGTCTGTAAAGGACTCTGAACTTTCGCCGTGTCCCGAATAGTCAAAGCGCAAAAAGGCGCGGCCTGAATTGCGCGCCCACTCTTCGAGAAAAACGGCTTTGGTCCCGCCCATATCGGACTTGAACCCGCCCAGAAATACGACCGCTGGTGCGGTGCCGTCGGTCAGGTGATAGGCAATCCGGCGGCCCTGCGGGGTGACGAAAGTCGGGGTTTCAGACATATTTTCCATAGGCTTACAGCATCACACCCGACAGGCCGCTGCAAGTATTTTTCCGCGAGAGGTAAGCCGCCAACGGCGCCCCTCAGATTATCGCAGGGTGACGGGTTCCATCACGCGCTGAGCCTGGCCGTCTGTTTACGGCTGACGCGGTCTTTGCCGCGCAGGTCGGGGTTTCTGGAAATTCAGCCGCCGACGTAAACGGCTTTTTTGGGCCGGTAAAAAATCTTCTGGTCATGCAGGCGACCCAGCAATTCTTCGTTCTGGCGCTGATCACGCTCGATGACGCGGATCGATTCCAGATGGGCGGGGTTTTCTTCGGTCAGTGCAAGACGCATGCTGGACAGTTCACGGCCACGTGCGCGCAACGCCTCTTCGATCAGGTCAACGTCGCTGATGCTCAGATCAAATGTCCGGTTGTAGCTTGGCATGTGTCTTCCCCTACATATAGGTTTCATATTGGAAACTTATGTCGTATTTAATGCCTCAGGCGTCGTAGTCAACGTATATCTGGGTATACCATCCGTGTTTGCACCAAGACGCCTTGACGATCCGGCCAGACAACGGCATTCAACTGCCACACATAACCCGCAACCGGGCGTTCCGTGGGCGCCAAACTGACGAGGAGCCAACGCAAATGGCCCAGATTTCCCTTACTTTTCCCGATGGCAATGCGCGACAGTATGATGCTGGCGTGACCGCAGCTGACGTTGCCGCCGATATTTCATCATCGTTGCGCAAAAAGGCCATCTCGGCCACGGTGAACGGGGCCCATTGGGACCTGCAATGGCCGATCGAGGCCGACAGCAGCATCGCCATCAACACGATGAAAGACGAAGGCCCCGCGCTTGAACTGGTCCGCCACGATCTGGCGCATATCATGGCCCGCGCGGTGCAGGAAATCTGGCCCGACACCCAAGTCACAATCGGCCCCGTGATCAAAGACGGCTGGTATTACGATTTTGACCGCAAGGAACCGTTCACGCCCGAAGACCTTGGCGTGATCGAAAAGAAGATGAAGGAGATCATCAACAAGCGTGATGAGGTCCGCACGGAAATCTGGGAACGTGATGTCGCGATCCAGTACTACAAAGACCGTGGCGAGCCCTATAAGGTCGAGCTGATCGAAAGCATCCCCGGCAATGAACCGCTGCGGATGTACTGGCATGGCGACTGGCAGGATCTGTGCCGTGGTCCGCATTTGCAGCACACCGGTCAGGTGCCCGCCGATGGCTTCAAGCTGATGTCGATTGCCGGTGCCTATTGGCGCGGCGACAGCGACCGCGCGATGTTGCAGCGGATTTACGGCTGCGCCTTCACAAACAAGGAGGGCCTGAAGGCCCACCTGCATATGCTGGAGGAAGCCGCCAAGCGCGACCACCGCAAACTGGGCCGCGAAATGGACCTGTTCCATATGCAGGAAGAAGCCCCCGGTCAGGTGTTCTGGCATCCCAACGGCTGGACGGTCTACACCGAACTGCAAGACTATATGCGCCGCCAGCAGCGCAAAGGCGGCTACGTCGAGGTGAACACGCCACAGGTCGTCGACCGCAAACTGTGGGAGGCTTCCGGCCACTGGGAAAAATATCAGGAAAACATGTTCATCGTTGAAGTCGACGAAGAACATGCCCGTGAAAAGGCGGTGAACGCGCTGAAGCCGATGAACTGCCCCTGCCACGTGCAAATCTTCAATCAGGGCCTCAAATCCTACCGCGATCTGCCGTTGCGCATGGCCGAATTCGGATCATGCAACCGCTACGAGCCGTCAGGCGCGCTGCACGGGATCATGCGCGTGCGCGGCTTTACACAAGACGACGGGCATATCTTCTGCCGCGAAAACCAGATCGAATCCGAAACCGCCGAATTCATCCGTTTCCTCAGCGGTATCTACAAGGACCTCGGTTTCGAGAACTTCAGCGCCAAGTTTTCAGACCGCCCCGACACCCGCGCAGGCAGCGACGAGGTTTGGGACAAAGCCGAAGAAGCCTTGCTATCCGCCACCCGCGCGGCGGGGATCGAACCGGAATTGAACCCCGGCGAAGGTGCGTTCTACGGCCCCAAGCTGGAATTCGTGCTGACCGACGCGATTGGCCGTGACTGGCAGTGCGGCACCCATCAGGTGGACTTTGTCCTGCCCGAACGACTGGATGCGACCTATATCGGCGAAGACGGCGCAAAGCATCGTCCCGTCATGCTGCACCGCGCGACACTGGGATCATTCGAGCGTTTCATCGGCATTCTGATCGAAGAACACGCAGGCAAACTGCCGTTCTGGCTGGCCCCGCGTCAGGTTGTGGTCGCGACGATTGTGTCGGATGCGGATGACTACGCCCAAGAGGTCGTCGCGGCACTGAAGGCCGCAGGCGTCCGCGCCGAGGCCGATCTGCGCAACGAAAAGATCAACTTCAAGGTCCGTGAACATTCGCTTGGCAAGGTGCCGGTGATCCTTGCGCTGGGTGCGCGCGAGGTGGACGAGAAAACCGTCACTGTGCGCCGTCTGGGCGAGAACAAAACCTCTGTAACATCTCTCACGGAGATCGTGGCAGAACTGGGTCGGGCTGCGACACCACCCGACCTTTTGTAACATTCCAGCGCTGGAAGCTGTAACAAACCCGCCGGTGAAACCACCGGCGGGTTTGTTCTTTTCAAGGTCAAAAAAGGGCTGCGGCAGCCCGTCGCAGGCAAACTGCATCTCACGCTGCCTCACGGAACTGTCATGCACAGGTCTGTGAATGGCGTGGCGGCAGGCAGGGCGTCTAGGGTTAGGGCATCGCCGATACGGTGACGATCATAACTCTGACCAAAACCCGAAAAGGAACCTTCCATGTCCAACGCCACGAAAACACTCGTCCTTGCCTCTGCTGTTGCAACCGCCATTGCAGGCCTGACCACATCCGCCACCGCACAGGAAAACGTCAAATGCTTTGGCGTGTCTCTGGCTGGCGAAAACGACTGCGCCGCAGGTCCGGGCACCACATGTGCCGGCACATCCACTGTCGATTACCAAGGTAACGCATGGACGCTGGTGCCTGCGGGAACCTGTGAAACCATGGAACTGCCGACCATGGCCGACGGCACAGAGCGCATGGGCGCACTGGAAGCCCTTGACCGCGACCTGCCAGCATAAGTTTGAATTCCGGCAAGGTGGGTCCTGTCCCGCCTTGCCCTTCCACAAC
>JBFEQR010000154.1:0-5991 GCA_041549425.1 Yoonia sp.
ACGACGCGCCGCCAAGAATGACCGCCGCCAGAACCTCAAGCTCCAGCCCCTGCCCCACGGTGTTTTGGGAACCCAAAGACCGGCTGGCCTGAATAAGACCCGCGGTTGCAACGCAACCTGCCGACATCAGATAGCACAGGAAAACAGTCCGCGCGCGTTTGATGCCCGAAAAGGTCGCCGCGGTTCCATTGCCGCCCACAGCGTAGACTTTGCGCCCGAAAGGCGTTTTCGCCAATATGATCCCCAATAGCGCCGCAAGAGCGAGGAACATCAGGATCGGGACTGGAATGCCCAGCGCCGTGCCCTGACCGAACACATCAAACCATGTGCCGTCCTTGTCCGCGATATCCATGTTTTTGCCGCCCGAATAGGTCAGCGTCAGGCCATGAATGGCCGACAACATGCCCAAGGTGACAATCAGCGAATTCAGTTTCAGATAGCCGACCAGAAACCCGATGAACGCGCCCAGACACAAGGTCATCGCAAACATCGCCGGAATGGCAAGGGCAGGCCCGATCTTGTCATGCAGGTCCAGCACGACAATCGTGGAAAACGACATCATCGACCCGACCGAAAGGTCCAGATTGCCGCTGATCACCACAAAGGTCACACCAAGGGCCATGACCCCCAAAATCGCGGAAGAGCGGATCACGCCCATCACATTGTCGGGGCTGAGAAAGCGTTCATTGGCCAGCGTAAAGCCAATAATGAAGAAGGCAAAGGCAATTAGAATGCCCTGCCGCGCAAGTATCTTGCCAATATCCTGTTTCGACATCGTCGCCATTTATTCCTCCCTCAAACCACTCTGCGTGGTTTTCCGATCCCTGCGCGGGATCAGACCAATACCATTCCACCGTCGATCATTACGATCTGACCGGTCATGTAGTCGCTGTCCGGCGCTGCCAGATAGGTTGTCGTGCCTGTAATATCATCCGGTTTGGCCACACGGCCGCGCAGGATCTCGGACGAGAATTCTTCCATCGCCTGACCGGGACGCTCTGCCGCGCCGATCTCCATCAGATCCTGATCGACCTGTTCCCACATCTCGGTCGCGACCACACCGGGGGCAAACCCGTTCACGGTGATGTTGTGTTTGGCCAGATCGCGGGCGGCCGATTGTGTCAGCGACACCACCGCAAATTTGCTTGCGCAATAGGGGGCGACGTTGTCAAAACCCTGCCTGCTGGCAATTGATGCGGTGTTGATGATCTTGCCGCCAGTTCCTTGGGCAATCATTTGCTGCGCGGCTTCCTGAGTGCCGATCATACAGCCCAAGCCGTTGACACCCATTATAAAATTCCAGTTATCCTCGGTCACATCGAGGAAATTCATCGGCTTGTTGACGCCAGCGTTGTTGAACTTCACATCCAGCTTGCCAAAGACCGACACGGTGTGCGCAATCATTTCTTTGACAGAGGCACGATCAGTGACGTCGACACGCGCATGGGTCACTTTCGCGCCTGACCCGTTGGCGCGTTCACGGTTGATTTCGGCAAGTTCGGCGACCTTGTCGCCATTGATGTCCGCGAAACAAACATCAGCGCCTTCGGTAACCAGCGCTTCTGCAATCGCACGTCCGATACCTTGCGCGGCACCGGTTACGATACAGGACCGACCAGACATACGTCCCATCGTCTTCCCCCCTAGATTTTCGTCGCTTGTATTGGGGACGGCAGGCCAAGGCCCCCCGCCCCCATCGGGAGGGTCTTTAGAACACAGGCTTGGTGAACTGATCCATGTTATCCTGCGTGATCTTCGGTGTGTCGAAGTAGTTCAGGAATGGCAGCTCTTCGCCGTTGAGCAGATCAATCGCTGTTTTCAGCGCTGCTTCGGCGTCGTCAACGGGTGACTGGTAGATCGAACCCCAGTACTCGCCACGCTCCATTGCCTCATAGCCAACCGCAAAGTTGGTTGCGCCAACGAATGTGATGCCTTCGGTGCGGCCAGCAGCGTTTGCCGCGTTCAATGCGCCAACACCCATGTTGTCGTCACCGGCATAAACACCGTCGATGTCGTCATATTTGACAAGGAAGGCTTCCATGACCTGCTGCGACTTTTCACGGTTCCAGTCGCCTGGCTGAGTTTCGACTAGCGTCACGTTCGGGCATACCTCTGGCAGACGATCCTCAAAGCCTTTGGCGCGCTCGATTGCTGTCGTGTAACCTGGCTGACCGGAAATCTGCACGACCTGCGCTTCATTCTCGATGCCCAGCGCCTTGAAGCGGTCACACATGATTTCAGCGGAACGCGAACCCTGCGTGATGTTGTCAGGACCAGAGAAGGACGCGACAAAGTCGAAACCGGCTTCGGCAATGTTGGAGTTGGTAACAACAACAGGGATATCAGCCTGTGCAGCTTTACGGACCGCAGGGATCACAGCTTCGCCGTTTGTTGGCCAAATGATGATGGCATCAACTTCCTGCTGGATCAGGTCTTCCATTTGCGCGATCTGACGGGCCACGTCACCACCGGCGTCAAGCACGACAACCTCTACGGCGTCATTGGCTTCGGCAGCGGCAATAAAGGCCTGCTCGTATGTTGTCTGGTAGCTGTCAACGCCAACGTTGTTTTGCGTGATGCCGATGCGCATTGTGTGGCCGTCTGCGAAAGCAGCGCCAGCGGCAGTCAGTGCAGTTGTCGCAACTGTGGCAGTAAGAACTGTGCGGATAGTCATTTTTCGGTTCCTCCCCGGAATCTATTCGTCTTCGTTATTTTCACCCTGCTACTCCATTTGCAGGGAATCGCTCTGCCCGTAACGGCAGTAGACGCACTGAACATGCGCCCATCCAACTCACGTATCTTCGCCATTAATATTCATTATGGATAATTTTTTGTCCATAATGGATTTTTTGGTGATACGCTTTGGCTTCCTTGAAATGGATACTAGCAGACATCGCCATGACAGATTCTAAAAACATCAAAATGGATACTATAGGGGCCCAGGGTGTGGTTCCTCCTGTAATCAAAGCAAATACCCCCGCGAGGAAGGCACGCGCACCCCAGATGAACGTAATGACCGGAGAATCCATGCGTCGGTTCACTGCCGCTGAGGCAAAGACCGAAATGCTGCGGACCATTACCTTTCTCGAAGAGTTGGGGGATGAGCTGGAGGATATCGTCGATCTGTCGTCGCCGAACCCTAATCTGCGCATGATGGCTGCCTTGATGCGCGGCCACATCGAAGCAAGGGCCGTGACAGCCACCGCTTTGATCGGGGCCAGCCGTGTCCCCTACGCAACCGCAAACCGGCGCCTTCAAGACATGCTGGATGCCGGACTGATCGAAAAGCGCCCGCGCACGAAGACTGGCAAAAGCTATTCCATGCACCCCAGCGAAACACTGCTGACCTACTGGATGCAGCTGTCCAACCGCCTGGAGCGTCTGTGCAGTGCCCACTTTGGCAGTGCGGGCGCAACGGATGCGACTGCCGACTATTACTATGGCGGCACCTACATGAACGCAAAGTCGATCCCGCCGCTTCAGGTGCTGCCAGAAGCCCTGCGGCTGGCGGGCGGTCTGCGTGTTCTGGTGCATGGCGACCCGACCTTCATGGTGATGGACAACCTCAAGCGGCAGTTTGAACAGACACTTGGCACGCAAATCCATCAGCGGGCCTTTTCTATCGACCGCCTGCGCTATGAGGCGATCCGCAACGCGGAACGCAAATCGAGCCGTTACGATATCATTGCCGTTGATTTGCCCTGGGTGGGGGAATTCGCCGAAAAGGGTGTTCTGATGCCCTTGGATGAGGCGATGGACCTTGCAAGGCTTGATCCGGCCGATTTCCACACGGCAGGGTGGCAGGCGGCCCACTGGGGCGGCAGGCTTTACGGTGTGCCGGCGCAAACGACACCAGAATTGCTGTTTTATCGCAAAGACCTGTTCGCGCAGGCCGGGCTTGCCCCGCCAACAACGACCGATGAATTGCTGACGGCTGCCGCAGCCCTGCACGATCCACAGCGCGGGATGTACGGCATCGCATGGAATGCAGCGCGCGGGACGGCTTTGGGCCACACGGTGCTGATGACTTTGGCCGACTTTGGCCAGCCCATTCTTGACCTGCCCAAAATCGCTGGTGGATTTGAAACAAACCACCTTTCAAAAGCCGAATACCGCGTGACCATTGACACCGAGGCGGGGCTGCGCGCGGCAGAGTTCCTGCTGGAACTGATCAAATATTCGCCCCCCGACATTCTGTCGATGTCATGGTACGAGCGCGTGCGCCCCTATGCCGCCGGTCGGATCGCCATGGCCTACGGCTATACGCTGCTTGCGCCTTATTTCGAACTGGACGAGGCATCGCCCGCGCAAAACCAGACGGGCTACCTGCCCCACCCTGCCGGACCGGATGCAAGTCCCGTCGCACCTGTCGGCGGTTATATGATGGGTATTCCGGCCAATCTGCCAAAAGAACGGATCGCCGATGCGCTTGCGGCTTTGCAGGTCTTTACCTCGCCCGAGGCGCAAAAGCTTTACGCCCAGAACGGCAGCCGCACCAACCCGCGTTATTCGGTGGCCTCTGACCCCGATGTGCGCCGCATGTCCCCCATTTTCGAGGCGGTCGATGCCATGTCATGGCGCGACGAGCTGCAATTCTGGCCGCGCCCGCCGATCCCGGAAATCAACGAAATTATCCAAATCTGCGGTGAGGAATTCCACGACATGCTGCGTGGCATCATCACCCCCAAAGAAGCACTGCGTCGCGCACAAGGGAGAGCTGACGCCGTCATCTAACACACGGGTTTACGTGACAACAGGAGGAGAGACCAATGGACCCCAATCGCCTTAAAGGAAAGAACATTCTCATCACCGGAGCCGCCCGCGGCATGGGTGAAGCCAACGCCAAGAGCTTTGCCGCCCAAGGCGCCAACGTCTGCATTGGCGATCTGGACGGTGACGAGGCCCAGAAGGTCGCCGATACCATCAACGCCGAAGGCAATGGCAAGGCCATCGCCGTCAAAATGGATGTGACAAAGCGCGAAGACAACGCAGCCGCCGTCGCCGCCACTGTCGAGGCCTTCGGTTCGATCAATGTCGGTCTTTTCAATGCAGGCCTGAACAAGCCCCGTTTCTTCATGGATATTGATGAAGACAACTGGGACATGATCATGAACGTCAACACCAAGGCGATGTGGCTTGGCATGCAGGAAACTGCGCGCCAGATGATCGCGCAGGGTCCGATGGAAGGTCACCCTTACAAGTTGATCAACGTAGGCTCGATCGCGTCACGCAAGCCGCTGGTCGATGTGACTGTTTATTGCACGTCAAAATACGGCTGTCTGGCCCTGACACATTGTGGTGCTATCGGTCTGGCCGAGCACAACATCACCGTGAACGGCTACGCGCCGGGCGTTGTTGTGACACCACTGTGGGAGCAGCTGG
The DNA here is from genome assembly GCA_041549425.1 of Yoonia sp. Lineage (GTDB taxonomy): Bacteria > Pseudomonadota > Alphaproteobacteria > Rhodobacterales > Rhodobacteraceae > Yoonia. The sequence goes on from JBFEQR010000154.1 coordinate 5,383, forward strand.
ACAAGGATCTGGTCGACATCGGCTTTAAAGAAAAAGAAGGTCAGGCCTACGACGACATCGTGCGTGACGCCTTGCAGATCAAGCGTGTGTCCTATCCCAACGACATCGTCGGCACCGCCTCATTCCTTGCCAGTGATGACAGCGACTACATGACCGGCCAGATGATCCACATCGATGGCGGCTGGTGCATCCAGTAGCGGGCCGCCTCTTTCAAATCCAAAATTCAGACGGGGCCATCTGCCCTGAAGGAGACCTCAATGTCAGAACGTCCGGGCAATGCCCTTATGCCAAACCTGCTTACCCCAATGGACCTTGAGCCAAATTGGGAATGGCGCGAAAAGCTGCCAGCCCATGGCCACATGTCCGTGGATTTTGAACGCCGCATCGACCACGATCGTCTGCGTCGCTATCGCCTTGCGCGGACCCGCCAGTCTTTGAAAAACTCGAATGCGGGCACGCTGCTTTTGTTCGATGTGAACAATATCCGCTATGTTTCGGCCACCAAGATCGGCGAATGGGAACGCGACAAGATGTGCCGCTTCTGCCTGCTGACAGGTGACGACAGCCCCTATGTCTGGGATTTCGGATCAGCCGCAGAACACCACAAGC
>JBFEQR010000155.1:0-5974 GCA_041549425.1 Yoonia sp.
GATCCAGCGCAAAACATTGACGGTATATGTGCCGTTGTGGTGTGCAGACGCATCGAAAGTCAGGAAGATGACCCAAGACAGCAAGGCAGCAAGGAACAGCAGGCTCGTGGCAGTCCACCGGACAGCTTTTTCGCCGATGAACCGGTGGAAAAAGCCCGCGATGACGCAGCCGATCAGTGGCAGGACGAGGATGGCCGTGAACATGCCGCGCTTATCCCTTCATCATGTTGACGTCTTCCACCGCGATCGAGCCGCGGTTGCGGAAGAAGCAGACGAGTATGGCCAGCCCGATGGCGGCCTCGGCGGCGGCGACGGTCAGCACGAACAGCGTGAAGACCTGCCCCACCAGATCGCCCAGATAGCTAGAGAAGGCCACAAGGTTGATATTCACCGCCAGCAGCATCAGTTCGATGCTCATCAGCAGGATGATCACGTTCTTGCGGTTCAGGAACAGACCGAAGATGCCGATCACGAAAAGGGCGGCCGCCACGGTCAGATAGTGTTCAAGTCCGATCATTGGGACATTCCTTCCGTCTTCATCACAGGCCCTGCCCCGGTTTCACGTCTTTCAGTTCCATCGCCTTGGCAGGATCGCGGTACATCTGCGCCAATACGTTCTGGCGCTTGATGTCCACACGGTGGCGCAGCGTCAGCACAATGGCACCGATCATCGCCACAAGCAGGATCAGACCGGAAAGCTGGAACAGCAGGATATATTTGTCGTAGATCAACAGGCCCAACGCGCGGGTGTTATCAAGATCACCGACAGGGGCCGCGATACGCTCTTGCGCGCCGTCGGCAAAGCCCCAGACCCCGAGCGCCAGCGCAAGCTGCATCATCACAACCACGCCGATCATCAGACCCAGCGGCAGGTATTTCGTCATTTCCGCCTTCAACTCGGCAAAATCGACGTCCAGCATCATGACCACGAACAGGAACAGCACCGCGACCGCGCCCACGTAGACGATGATCAACAGCATCGCGACGAATTCCGCGCCCAAGGTCACGAACAATCCGGCCGAGGACAGGAACGCAAGGATCAGCCAAAGGACCGAATGCACAGGGTTCCGGCTGACCACGGTCATCAGCCCGCCGGTGACGGTCGTCACCGCGAATAGGTAAAATGTGAACGCGAAGACGGTCATGCGCTTTCGTCCTTTTCCAACACTTCATTTGCCAGTTCCATGGCTTTGGTCATGGCTGGCACGCCTGCAAACATGCTCATCTGGGCAATGGTTTCGGCGATTTCCTGTTTTGTCGCACCGGTTTCCACCAGATGCCGCACCGTCAGCCTGATCTGCGCCTCAGCCTGCGCGCCCAGAACGGTCAGCCCCGCCAGCGTCAGCAAAAGCCGCGTCTTGGCGTCCAGCCCGTCGGGGTTCAGACCCTTGCCAAAGAACATCTCCATGGTTTCCTTGGGCATGGTCGGCCAGAGTTTTTCAAACCCTTTGGGCGTAAAGGCATCGGCATCGATATTCATCGATTTGGCCCAGTCCTGACCCATTTTCATCATGGCTTCAAAGGGGTTTTGCTCGGTCATCTGTAGGGTGCATCCAGTTCCAGATTGCGCGAAATCTCGCTTTCCCAACGGTCACCGTTTTCCAACAATTTTTCTTTGTCGTAATACAGCTCTTCACGGGTTTCGGTGCTGAATTCGAAGTTCGGCCCCTCCACGATGGCGTCCACCGGACAGGCCTCTTGGCAGAAACCGCAGTAGATGCATTTGGTCATGTCGATGTCATAACGCGTGGTGCGGCGGCTGCCGTCGTCGCGCGGTTCGGCGTCGATTGTGATGGCCTGTGCGGGGCAAACAGCTTCACACAATTTGCACGCGATGCAGCGTTCTTCGCCATTGGGATAACGGCGCAGTGCGTGTTCACCACGAAAACGCGGGGACAAAGGCCCCTTTTCATGCGGATAGTTCAGCGTCGCCTTGGGGGCGAAAAAATACTTCATCCCCAGTTTGAAACCGACCCAGAAATCCTGCAGCAGGAAATACTTGGCCGCGCGGGTATAGTCGATCTGCGTCATGAATTAAGCCCCCATCGCCCAGCGTGCCCAAAAGCCGCCAAGCACTTCGTATTTCGCAAGGAAAGACACCAGCACAACCCAAGCCAGCGACATCGGCAGGAACACCTTCCAACCGATCCGCATCAACTGGTCATAGCGGAAACGCGGTGTGATCGCCTTGACCATCGAGAACATGAAGAACACCAGCGCCATTTTCAGGACCATCCACAAGATGCCGTCAGGCAGGCCCGGGATCGGCGATAGCCAACCACCAAAGAACAGCAGCGAAATCAGCGCGCACATCAGCACGACCGCCATCAATTCGCCGATCATGAACAGCAGGAAAGGTGTCGATGAATATTCAACCTGATAGCCCGCCACCAGTTCCGATTCGGCCTCTGGCAGGTCGAAGGGTGGGCGGTTGGTTTCGGCCAAGGCACTGATAAAGAACAGGAAAAGCATCGGGAAATGCGCAACCCAGAACCAGTTAAACAGGCCCGCGTTGCCATCCTGTGCGGCAACAATCGCGCCAAAGTTCATGGAACCGGCCGAGATAATCACACCGATGATGATCAGGCCGATCGACACCTCATAAGAAATCATCTGTGCAGCAGAGCGCAACGAGCCGAGGAACGGATATTTGGAGTTTGAGGCCCAGCCACCCATGATCACGCCATACACCTCAAGCGAGCCGATGGCGAAGATATAAAGGATCGCTACGTTGATATCAGCCAGCACCCAACCGTCATTGAACGGGATCACCGACCATGAAATCACGGCCAGCACAAAGGCGATCATCGGGGCAAGGAAGAACACAAACTTGTCCGCACCCGCAGGCACGACGATTTCCTTGACGATGTATTTCAAAAAGTCAGCAAAGGATTGCAGCAGACCGACAGGCCCAACGATGTTGGGGCCACGGCGCATCTGCACGGCGGCCCAGATCTTGCGGTCGGCATACATCAAAAAGGCCAGCGCCACCAAAAGCGGGATCAGCACCAGCAAGCATTGGCCCAAAATCAGCAGGACAATCCCAAGGTTGGTGTTGGTAAAGAATTCAACCATTGTCGTCGTCCTTATTCCGCAGCCATCGGCGCGGATTTACGTGCCTTTGCATTCGCGCTGAGTTCCGCCATCAGGCTGGAGGCCCGCGCAATCGGGTTGGTCAGATAGAAATCGCTGATGGCATAGCGGATATCATCCGCAGCGGGGGCCGCAACAGGCAGCGCCTGCCATGCGTTTTCGGCCACCACGTCGATCTTGCCCAGATGCGGATGCGCCTTGATCATCGCCTGACGCAGTTGCGCCATGCTGTCGAACGGCAGCGTTGCCTCCAGTTCAGCGGAAAGCGCGCGCAGGATGGCCCAGTTTTCCTTGGCCTGTCCCGGTGGGAAGCTGGCGCGCAGGGCCAGTTGCGGACGCCCTTCGGTATTCACGAACAGACCGTTTTCTTCCGTATAGGCGGCGGCTGGCAGGATGATGTCGGCGCGATGCGCACCACGGTCACCGTGGCTGCCCTGATAGATCACGAACGGACCGGCAGGCACGTCGCCTTCGTCAGCGCCAAGGTTATAGACCACCTCTGCCCCGTCCAGCGCGGCGGTCACGCCGCCATCGGTGACAGCACCCACATCCATCGCACCCACGCGGCCAGCGGCAGTGTGCAGGACCAGCAATTTCGACTGTGTGCTTTCGGCCAGCGCCATTGCGGTGGCAAGCACGGCCTCACCGTCTTCGCGGGCCAATGCGCCCTGCCCGATGATGATGACAGAGGGCTTGTCCGCAACGTCAGCATGATCACGCTTGAGCAATTCGGTCATGACCGTGGGCGAGGTGCCAACGTGATCATAGTCAAAGGTCAGATCAACCTTGGGGCCGATCACACCGACATCCGCGCCACGTGACCACGCTTGGCGGATACGGGAATTCAGAACGGGCGCTTCGGTGCGGGGGTTGGTGCCGATCAGCATGATCGCCTCTGCCGCGTCGATATCCTCGATCGTCGCAGTCCCCACATAGCCCGAACGATTACCCATGGGTAACTTTGCACCATCGGTCCGGCATTCGACGCGGCCGCCCTGCCCTTCGATCAGTTGCTTGAGCGCATATGCCGCCTCGACCGGTGCCAGGTCGCCGACAAGTCCGGCGACCTTCTTGCCCTTCATGGCGGCAGCCACGGCAGCCAGCGCTTCGGGCCAGTCGGCTTTGCGCAGCTTGCCGTTTTCACGGATATAGGGTGTGTCCAAACGCTGGCGGCGCAGACCGTCCCAGACGAAACGCGTTTTGTCGGAAATCCATTCCTCATTCACGCCGTCGTGGTTGCGCGGCAAGAATCGCATGACTTCGCGGCCTTTGGTGTCCACACGGATGTTGGACCCCAGCGCGTCCATCACATCGATGGATTCGGTCTTGGTCAGTTCCCAAGGACGGGCGGTAAAGGCGTAGGGCTTGGACACAAGCGCACCCACGGGGCACAGGTCGATAATATTGCCCTGCATATTCGAATCGAGCGTTTCGCCCAGATAGCTGGTGATTTCTGCATCTTCACCGCGACCGGTCTGGCCCATCTGGTGGATGCCTGCGACCTCGGTGGTGAAACGCACGCAGCGTGTGCAAGAAATGCAGCGGGTCATATGGGTTTCGACCAGCGGGCCAAGATCAAGATCCTCGGTCGCGCGCTTGGGTTCGCGGTAGCGGCTGAAATCCACCCCGTAAGCCATTGCCTGATCTTGCAAATCACATTCGCCACCCTGATCGCAGATCGGGCAATCCAGCGGGTGGTTGATCAGCAGAAATTCCATCACGCCCTCGCGGGCCTTTTTGACCATGGGCGAATTGGTTTTGACGACAGGCGGCTGACCCTCCGGTCCGGGGCGCAGATCCTTGACCTGCATGGCGCAAGAGGCGGCAGGCTTTGGCGGACCGCCAACAACCTCGACCAGACACATGCGGCAGTTGCCGGCAATGGAAAGGCGTTCGTGGTAACAGAAACGCGGGATTTCGATCCCTGCTTCTTCACAAGCCTGTATCAGGGTCATTGCCCCGTCAACTTCGACTTCGTTCCCATCAATGACGACTTTGCGCAGATTAGACATTGGCGTGCCTTATAGTTCCCTCTCGCGCGAACAGCCCGAACAGGCCGCAGCGATGGGTCGGGTTTAACGCGGCATGCCACGCGATGCCAGTCAGATTGAGAAAAAATCCAGCAATTTTCGACCCATTGGGCCAAGTTTATCGCAACAACCAGCCCACACGCGTATTTGCTGCGATCTGTGCGTTGGCCACAGCGCAATATGTGGCCTCATCGCCTTCGACAACGCCAAGGGCTGCCAGTTGCGCGCGCGCGATCTCTTCCAACCGCTTCTTTTCGTCGCGGTCGTTGATATAGGCGTCGATTTCCGCCTCCGTATAGCCAAGCTCCGCCGCGTGGCCCTTCAGCGATTGCAGAAACCCAAAGCCCCGAAACAGCCGCGCGCGCACGCTGCCGCATTTTTCCGCCAGCTCATAGGCCATACCCACATGCACGATCCCGTCGCGCACATAGGCCACGTCCTTGAGTGCTGTCTTGGCAGAGGCGGCCCCCGCCCCCAAGACAACAGCCAAGGCGATGACAGCGATGATGAGCGGTCGTTTCATTTCAATCTCCTGACGGGCGGCACGCAGGGCCACCGTTTCGCAAGACCTCCGATCGTTCTTCTGCCCGCGCTATTCAATATCAGGGCCGTGACATCGGTATTTTCCCGCCTGCGCCAACGAAAAAGGGCCGCACGCCCGTGCAGCCCTTGTTGAAACGTTCAAGCCCGTGACGGATCAGACGGGGACCAGCATCGCGCTCAGCGCCGATCCCTCAAGCGTTTCGGCATCCCCTGCCGCGCAAAGGTTATCCAGATCGACGTCGACGTTATGCTTGGCGGCAAAGCTGCGCTTGGAGACATCTGTTTCCAGCTCGATCGCGACACGCTGC
>JBFEQR010000156.1:0-5962 GCA_041549425.1 Yoonia sp.
AATATGATGGTGAAATGTGTCGTGGATCAGCCCAAAGCAGGCCGGACGCCCAAGCGCGTCCAGCACGGCCATCGCATCAGCTTTGTGGCGCAACGTACTTTGCACAAATCCAAGCGGCTCGATCAGGCCACGCACGCCGTGATCTTCCAAGATCGGTTGCAACATCAGCAGCGCCGCATGCAAAGCTGCGCGTTGTTCTGCACCACTCATGACGCCTTCGGAGACTTGCGGGATCAGGGCCACCCCCTGCGCGCTACAGCGCGCGGCGGTCGCGATCAACGCTTTTGCCGGCGCCAGATTATCCGCAAGGATCACGTTAAAACGGGTAATTTCGGCAAGGCCATAAATCTGCAAACCGGCATCGGCGGCCCGTTCCGCAAAGGCCTCTGGCGTTTCGCCGTCAAAGAGGGGGCCGTCCAAATCATTGCGCAACTCGATCCCTGCGCAGCCAAGCGTGCCTGCCATGTCCAACAGATCACGCGCAGACCCGCGCGGCGTCGTCATGTGATTCAAGGCAAATGGCATCATTGGTTCCGATGTCCCCCCCGGTAACAGGACTTACCTTAACCGCGATTCTTTTTTTTGCAACCGGTTGCATAAAATATCCTGACCCTGCGTCAGTGCAGCGAGGGACACCAAAATATACCGATTGTAAAACCGCCTGCCCCTGCCCCATAAATGCAGCCATGATCCTGACCCGCCGTCGCATCTTTGCCTTCGTAGCCATCATAGCCTTTGGTCTGGCTCTGTTGGGTGCCGCCGCCTTTCCCGCGATCGAGCGGCATTATATGCGCCAGCAGGCCACACAGGACGCTGTCCCGCTCAAGCTGGCGGCCGAAAGCCTGCGCGCTACGCTGGACCGCTATGCCCCCCTGCCCGCCCTGATCGCCGAACGGCCGCAGTTGACGACGCTGTTGCAGGACCCCGATAATGCCCGTCTGCAAGCCACCGTAAACGAGGACCTGCGCCAGACAGCCGCGACAGTGCGCGCCACTGACGTCTATCTGATGGATATCTCGGGGCTGACGATCGCCGCGGCGTCCTACCGTGAACCGGGCAGCTATCTGGGCCGGAACTTCAGCTATCAAACCTATTTCACCCAAGCCCTGAACGGTGATCTGTCCAGCTTTTCCGTCTATGGCACCACCACGGGCGAGCGTGGCTATTTCTATGCCGCCCCCGTCGAGGACGGCGAGCGGATCGTGGGCGTGCTGGCGATCAAATTCAACATCGCCGCGTTTCAAAGCATCTGGCGCGGGGCCGAAAGCGATATCATGGTGACCGACCGCAATGATTTCGTCTTCATGTCCTCACGCCCCGACTGGCATTTCCGTGCGATCCGTCCGCTGAGCGATGCGACATTGCAGCAAATCGCGCAGAACCTGCAGTATCCGATCGACCGGATCGACCTTTTGCCGATCACAACGACCACACTGGGCGAAGACGCGCAGCAGGTCCAGATCGCGGGCGACACCCGCGAAAGCTTTGTGCTGACCTCACAGCGGCTGACCGATCTGGACTGGACGATGGCGTCGCTGTCGCCTACGGGCCCTGCCACCCTGAATGCCTTGCGCAGCCTGTTGATTGCGGGCTTGGCCATGGCATTGGGGCTGATGGCGGTGCTAGCGTATCTGTTGCGCCAGACCCGTCAGGCCGAGGCATTGGCCCAAGAACAAAAAGCCAAAGCGGTGCTGGAGGCCACAGTCGCCGCGCGCACGGCTGATCTGCAAACCGCACTGGCCGATCTGCGGCAGACGCAAACCGATCTTATCCAGGCGGGCAAGCTTTCTGCACTGGGCCAGATGTCGGCAGCACTTAGCCATGAATTCAACCAACCCTTGGCGGCCGTGAAATCCTATGCCGACAATGCCGGTGCGTTTCTGGACCGTAACCAGCCCGATGCCGCGCGCGACAACATGACTCGCATTTCCAAGATGGCGGACCGGATGGCGACGATCTCGGCGCATTTGCGCAACTTCGCCCGCAGGCCGCAGCAGGCGACAGGGCCGCTGTTGCTGAATGCGGTCATTCACGACGCGCTTGCCGTGGTCGACATGCGCCTGACCTCCGAGGGTGGCGAAGTTGTCTATGAGCCACCACGCTCCGACGTGTGGGTCACAGGCGGACATGTGCGGTTGCAGCAGGTTATCGTCAATCTGATCAACAATGCGCTGGACGCGATGGCCGGACAGCCCCAGCAGATCGTGACCTTGCAGGTCGACGGAACCACCCTGCATGTGCGCGACACAGGCGAAGGGATTGACCCCGCGCTCGTCGACAATATCTTCGATCCGTTCTTTACCACAAAGGCCCCGGGTAAGGGTCTGGGGCTTGGCTTGTCGATCTCTTTCAATATCGTGTCGGATTTTGGCGGCGTGCTGAGTGCGCAGAACCATCCCGATGGCGGCGCTGTCTTTACCGTCACCTTGCAACCTGCCGAACCTGATCAGGTAGCCGCACAATGAGCCAGACCGTTCTTTTTGTCGATGACGAGGAAGAGTTGCGCAACGCCACAGCGCAAACCCTGATGCTGGCCGACCTGCCTGCCATGATCTTTGACCGCGCGGAACTGGCCTTGGCCAAGATCCGCCGCGGTTTTGACGGGGTGCTGGTCACGGATATCCGGATGCCCGACCATGACGGGCTGTGGCTGATGCGCAAAGTGCTTGAGATCGACCCCGAATTTCCCGTCATCCTTGTCACGGGTCATGGTGACGTGAACCTTGCGGTACAGTCCATGCGCGACGGCGCCTATGATTTCATCGAAAAACCCTTTGCCCCCTCCCATCTGGTCAGCACGATCCAGCGCGCGCTGGACAAGCGCCGCCTGACAATGGAGAACCGCGCGCTCAAACGCGAGGTCGGCGGGCGCGACAAGCTTGAGGCCCGGTTGATCGGGCGTTCAGACGCCATGGTAAGCTTGCGCAAGGCCGCGCGCGCGATTGCGGCGACCGATGCGGATGTGCTGATCACGGGGCCCACCGGTGCGGGCAAGGATCTGACCGCGCGTGCCCTGCACGATCTTTCGGCGCGCGCAGAGCATCCTTTTGTGCATATCAACTGCGCCGCCCTGCCCGAAGGTCTGGTCGAAACAGAGCTGTTCGGCCATGAGGCCGGCGCGTTCCCCGGTGCAATGCGCGCGCGCTTTGGCAAGTTCGAATTCGCGCGTCAGGGCACGGTCTTCCTAGACGAGATCGACAGCCTGCCCACGGCTATTCAGGCCAAATTACTGCACGCCATTCAGGACCGCCGGATCACACGGCTGGGATCGAACGACCCAGTCAGCCTTGATATCCGCGTCATTGCCGCTGCCAAAACAAATCTGGAGGCCGCTGTCGCAGAGGGCCGGTTTCGCGCCGACCTGCTTTACCGTTTGAATGTCGTCAGCCTTGATGTGCCGCCGCTGTCGGCCCGCCGCGATGATATCCCCTCGCTGTTCCTGAACCTCGCCGCGCAAGCCGCCGCGCGCTATTCGAAACCCGTGCCTGATGTGCCCCCTGCGGTGCTGTCGGATATGGCCACGCGGGACTGGCCGGGAAATGTGCGTGAACTGCGCAATGCCGCCGACCGGTATGTGTTGGGGCTTGATCCGGTCGCACCCGATCAGGCCGAAGACGACAGTCTGAGCGCACGCATGGCCGCGCATGAAAAGTCGCTGATCCTTGCCGCTTTGACGGCAAATGCGGGCAGCCTCAAACAGACGTATGAGGCATTGGGTCTATCGCGCAAGGCGCTTTACGAGAAGATGCAGAAATACGGATTGTCAAAGACCGACAGTGATCTGTCCCCTTTGTGACCCACGCAAACTGCCGTTTGTCCCCTTTCCGACCCATTGCTCAAAGAAAGAACAGGCTGTTAACGCAAACTGACACATCTGGTCCTTGTTTTTTGTGCCGGTAATCGTGGACGACACAGCCATGCGGCCTAATTACCCTGACGGTGATTAAGTCACGACCCGGTCCGGGAGGGATCGGACAACTTTAGTGGAGGGACCACATATGAAATTCGCAGCACTCATCGCGACAACCGCTTTGACAGCAACGTCAGCATTCGCCGAGGGCCACATGGCCGATTGGCCGGAAAGCTTTACCGTTGGTACGGCATCCCAAGGCGGCACATACTTTGCCTACGGCTCTGGCTGGGCCAACCTTGTGGCAGAAGAGCTGGGCCTGACAGGTGGCGGCGAAGTCACCGGCGGCCCAATGCAGAACATGGCGCTGGTTCACACAGGCGACGCGCAGTTCGGTATGACAACAATGGGTCCGGCAGCAGAATCCATCGCCGGTACGAACCCGATCGCACCCGGTCTGCAAATGACCAATGCCTGTGCAATGTTCCCGATGTACCAGACACCGTTCTCGGTGACGACACTGGCATCGTCGGGCATCACATCCATCGCGGATATTCCTGATGGCGCACGTATCGGTTTTGGCCCTGCAGGGTCCACATCCGACACATACTTCCCCCGCATGATGGAAGAACTGGGCGTCAACTTCGAGCGTCGTAACGGCGGTTGGGGCGACCTTGGTGGCCAGTTGCAGGACGGTCTGCTGGACGTGATCGCATTCGCAGCCGGTGTGCCAGTGCCCGCCGTTAGCCAGCTGGAAGTGCAAACAGACGTGAACATCATCGAGTTCACCGAAGAAGAGCAAGCCACAATCATGGCTGCCTTCCCTGTGGCATCCTTTGACATCGCAGCCGACACCTACACGACACTGGAAGCGCCTGCGCGTTCGGTCTCCATGTGGAACTTTGCGATTGCGAACTGTGATCTGCCAGCATCCTTCGTCAAGGCAGCCGTGGACGTGGTCATGTCCGACAACGAGCGTATGGTAAACATCCACCGTGCCGCCCGTTCGACACTGCCAGAGAACTGGACAAAGAACGCAGGCGTTCTGCCATGGCACCCAGGTGCAGCCGAGTGGTTCATCGAGAACGCAGGCGCAGACATCCCTGCCGACCAGATCTTCGGCAACTAAGCCCTGATCACGACGGGGCCGCACATGCGCTGCGGCCCCGCACCCCTTGATTTTTTCAACACGACTGATGCACGCTTCAGGTCTGTCAGGCCATTCTAGCCGCATGCGAGGACGATATTATGACAACCGATACCCGACTAGACGATCAAACCGAAGGGCCCGTTCTGGCCGAAGGCGTTGACGAAGAACCGGTTGAACATAACCGCCGCATATTCGAAGGCCGGACCTATCTGGTGATTGCAGGTGTTTCCGCACTCTACGCGTTGTTTCACATGGCGGCCTTGAATGGCTGGTCCATCCGCGGCTGGACAGGGGTCGATATTCCTTTGCTGCCGGTCTTTCCCATGGAGACATGGAACTTCCGCATTGTGCACATTGCAGGTGCGTTGATCCTCGGTTTCCTGCTTTATTCAGGGCGCGCCTTTCCCGATCACGAAAAAGATGCGCACAGCCCGCTTGATTATCTGGCCTTCGTGGCGCTGCTGCCTGCGCTTTATGCCTGTTACACTGCGATCGGTTTTGCCGCTGATATTCAGGGCGGTGTGATGTGGAACGGCATCGACGCAGGTATCCGCAACGCGGAAATCAACCATTATGGTATCCCGCTTCTCGTGGCGACCGCCTCTGGCATCGTTCTGGGTTGGCTGCGTCCGCGCGTGCGCGGCACGATTGCGCCTGCCGATCTGGTACTGGGTGTGTGCGGTGTCGCTGTTGCGATCTATCTGATCACCATCTTCGGGACGTTGATGCGCAATTCGACCGGCACCCCCTTTGCCCCCATCGGGATGAGCCTTGCAGCCGTCGCCGGTACCGCCCTGATCATGGAACTGACCCGCCGCGTGGCTGGCATGGCCCTGATCATCATCGCGGGTGTTTTCCTTGTTTATGTTTTCGTGGGTGATCTACTGCCCGGCTTCCTGAATGCGCCTGACATCACATGGCAGCGTTTCTTCAGCCAAGTTTACACTGACGCAGGTATCCTC
>JBFEQR010000157.1:0-5935 GCA_041549425.1 Yoonia sp.
ACGACCGCGCGGCTGAGAACACAGCTTGCCGGTCTGGACCTGCCCAACCCCGTTGGGCTGGCTGCCGGTTTCGACAAGAACGCGACCGCCCTGCATGCGCTTGCCAAGACCGGCTTTGGTTTTCTTGAAGTCGGTGCCGCCACCCCGCGCCCGCAACCGGGCAACCCCAAGCCACGGCTGTTCCGGCTGGCGCAGGATCAGGCCTCTATCAACCGCTTTGGCTTTAACAATGACGGGATGGACGCGATTGTCGACCGTCTTGCCCAACGGCCAAAGGGCGCGGTGATCGGTCTGAACCTCGGGGCCAACAAAGACAGCGCCGATAAATCCAGCGACTTTGCCAAGGTCCTGACGCGCTGTGCGGCACATGTCGACTTTGCCACCGTGAATGTCTCCTCGCCGAACACAGAGAAACTGCGCGATCTGCAAGGCAAGGCCGCACTTGCCGCCCTTCTGGCCAATGTCATGCAAGCACGCGCGGCACTGCCCGCCCCCCTGCCCGTTTTCCTCAAGATCGCGCCCGATCTGACAGAGGCCGAATTGGCCGAAATGGCAGAGGTCGCGAATGCGTCGGGCATCGATGCCATCATCGCAACGAATACCACGCTTGACCGCGCAGGCCTGCATGGCCCCCACAAGGACGAAAAGGGCGGCCTCTCCGGTCAGCCTCTTTTCGAGAAATCCACACGGGTGCTGGCGCAACTGGCAGGCCTGACGACCCTGCCCATCATCGGTGTCGGCGGTGTCGGATCAGCCGAACAGGCCTATCAGAAAATCCGCGCGGGCGCATCTGCCGTGCAGCTTTACACAGCGCTTGTCTATGGCGGCATATCGCTGGCAGGTGACATCGCAACAGGGCTTGACCAGCTTCTGGCGCGCGACGGTTTCGCGCATGTGGCCGATGCCGTGGGTTCAGGCCGCAACGACTGGACGTGAGGCAGGCCTGTCCGCCTCGGCCTCGAGCGCGGGATACTTCCACCCCAGCGTGGCACCGCGCACGACAAAGCTGATCAGCAGGCCCAGCCACAGCCCGTGGTTGCCCAACAGCGCCATCAACGGAATGACCGTGGCAAAATAGATGACCGTTGAAACGATCATCATATTGCGCATGTCCTTGGTCCGCGTCGCCCCGATAAAAATCCCGTCCAGCATCCACGCCGCGACCCCCACGATCGGGGCCGCTATCATATAGGGCAGGAAAACGCGCGCGACCTCGCGAACATCCGGTGCCGTTGTCATGACGTCGATCACCCGCCCGCCAAAGACGGCAAAACTGATCGCCAGACCCGCACACACCAGCCCACCCCACACACTGCTGAGCATGGCACTGCGCCGCAATGCCGACCGCGCCCGCGCGCCCAGCGCATGGCCGACAAGCGCCTCTGCGGCAAAGGCAAACCCGTCCAGCGCATAGGCGGTGACCTGCAGGAACTGCATCAGGATCTGGTTTGCCGCCAGTTGCACATCACCAAAGTCGGAGCCGAAGAAAAGGAAGCTGACAAAGATCGCCTGCAACAGCACAGAGCGGATCAGGATGTCGGAATTGACCACCGCCATGTTCTTCAGGCGCGCCACATCAAACACCATCGCGACCGTGCGCCATGCGGTGCCCGCAAAGACCCCGCGGCAAAACCAAAGGCCCACAGCCAGACCGCCCCATTCGGCCGCGAATGTCGCCCAAGCGACACCTTCGACACCCCATCCCAGTTGCAGCCCCAGATAGTAGCTGAGCGCGATATTGGCCCCGTTCATGCCCACCTGAATGACTAGCACGGCGCGCGTGCGCTCTTGCGCGATCAGCCAGCCGGTGATGCCATAAAGGGCAATCGTGGCAGGGGCCGACCAGATGCGGATGACCATGTAGTCACGCGCAAGGCTTTCAACAGCCTGACTTGCAGGTGACAGCCAGAAGGCGGCCTGAAAGATGAAAAGCTGCCCGATGATCATGACCAGACCGGCACCAAGGCCGATCAACAGGGCGCGCGATAACAGGGCATCGACCTCGTCACGATCGCCTGCCCCTGCGGCCTGCGATGTCAGGCCTGTCGTCCCCATGCGCAGAAAGCCGAAAATCCAATAGACCGCCGACAGGATGATCGCGCCAATCCCCACAGCGCCAATCGGCGCGGCCTCGCCCAGTTGCCCCACGACGGCGGTATCCACCACACCCAGGATCGGTACGGTGGCGTTCGACAGCACAATCGGCAGGGCAATCGCCAGCACGCGGCGGTGCGTCAGCGCGCTAGCCATCGCGTTGCGGCATCAGAAAATGCCCTGTCCCTTGGGCAAACAAGCGGCTGCGATTGTCCTGCCACGCCTCCACATGCACCGAAGCATACCGCCGCCCGGAGCGGTTGACCCGCGCGCGCGCATAAGCATCGCGCGGCAGGCCGGAGCGCAAGTAGTCGACCGTAAAATCAATCGTCTTGGGCAAGACTATGCGCGGGGCATCATGATCGAATTTGCCCGCTTCCATATCCTCCCAGATCATGGCCCAGCTCAGCTCCATGATCGCCGTCACTTCCAGAAAGGCCGCTGTGACGCCCCCATGAATCGCTGGCAAAGTCGGGTTACCCACCAGCTTGTCCGCAAAGGGCAGGATCGCGGTCAGCTCATCCCCCCGGCGATCAATCTCGATCCCGAGAAACTGGATGTAAGGCACGCCTTCCACCAGCTTTTGCAGGGTCGCGTCGCGGCGCTGTTTAACAACCTGAACAGGTTCGGGGCGGCGGATCATGCTGAGGCCCTTTCGATGGTAAAGGCACCGGTGGCCGTGGCGACGGGACGATCGGGATCGCCATCAACAGCCGTCGCGCGCACAAACGCGACCGAGCGGGTTACGTGATAGCAGACCGCTGTCGCGGTGATCCGTTCACCCGGTGTGGCGGGGCGCATGTAATCGATGCGCAAATCCAGTGTGGCGGTGGCAATCGCGGCGGCGGGATGTGACATCACGGCCGCCCCTGCGCAGGTATCCATCAATGTCGACACGGCCCCGCCATGGATTACACCGGTTTCCGGATCACCCACCAGCCGCGCATCATAGTCCATGGCGATGACCGCTTTGCCGTCATCAACCGCGATCAACTGCATGCCCAGTTCCTGCGCATGCGGAATGGCTTCGATGAACTGGCGCGCAAGCGCATCGCGGCGGGTCTTTTGGGTGTCTGACATGACGGGCTCCTGCGGCTTGGAGTGATTGCGTAGCGTGGATTTATCGGCTTGGCCAGCATCCTTGGCATTCTGTGAATACTCATTGCCGCCGATGACCTGTTTCCGGCGTTGCCCCCCCAAAAGGTTGACGCTACCATAGCGCGAGGGAGAGAAAGATGCCGGAAATACGCCTGTCATTCAAAGAAATGTGCGCCAAATTCGAGGTCACGCCGCGTACATTGCGGTATTACGAATATATCGAATTATTGACCCCCGAAAAAGAAGGGCGTTCACGTTTTTACGGCCCGCAAGAGCTGGCACGCATGACATTGATCTTGCGCGGGCGGCGGTTCGGCTTTTCGCTGGAGGACATCCGTCAGTGGCTTTTGATCTACGAACATGAAGGGACCGAGGCGCAAATGCGCGAATGGGTCGCCCTTGCCGATCGCCAGATGATCGAGTTGCGCGAGCAGAAACAACAGCTCGAAGAGACGATGGCAGAACTGCAACGACTGCGCGACGAGACCGCCACGACACTGGGCTAGCCCCCGCGCACCATCTGCTACACCATCGACTGCGCCCGTCCGACAGCGTCCGGCAAAGCGCTTTGGGCGTTCGGAAACGCAGTTTGCCACTGTTCTTTTCTTGCGCCCGCCCCCGTTCTTTTTTGCTGACCTTTCGTCAACTGCGCCGTGACGCCACGTTACGTTTACGTGAACGTCAACTTTGCTTGTAAGGTGCCTATATCACCCGCAGATGCATGCCATTCGAAACATGCAAATGGATTGGCGAAATGACGACCGAAACACTGAACATCCGCGAGATGTGTGACGCCTTTGATGTCACAGCCCGCACATTGCGCTTCTATGAGGCCAAGGAACTTCTGTTCCCGATCCGTGAAGGCCAGAAACGGCTTTTCACCAAGCGCGACCGCGCGCGGCTCAAGCTGATCCTGCGGGGCAAGCGCTTTGGCTTTTCGCTCGAGGAAATTCGCCAGTTGCTTGACCTTTATCACATGGATGACGGTCAAGAGGCCCAACTATCCAAATCATACGTGCTTGCCGAACAGCATCTGGCCGACATGGAGGCCCAGAAGGCCGAGTTGGAAGAAGCGATTGGCGAGCTGAAAGAACAGATGGCCTGGGGCGCGAAGAAGCTCGCCGAACTGGCCGGAAAGAAAAACGCAGCGGCCTGAAGAGGCCCTGCCCTGACAACGACAACACGGGAGAAACACCGCATGCCGATTTACAATGCACCCACCAAAGACATCCAATTTGTGCTGCATGACCTTTTGAAGGTCAGCGAACAGGACATTCCGGGGTTTGATGAGCTCGACCGTGATTTCACCAGTGCCGTTGTCGAAGAGGCTGGCAAAGTCGCCAGCGAAGTGCTGCACCCGCTGAACGTGGTGGGTGATACCGAAGGCTGTGTGCTGGAAAACGGCGTCGTACGCTCGCCGACAGGTTTCAAGGAAGCCTTTGAGCAGATGAAAGAAGGTGGCTGGACCGCGATGGATTGCGACCCTGAATATGGCGGTCAGGGTCTGCCTTACGTGATGCACACCGCAGCGCAGGAACCATTCGTCTCCGCCAACATGGCGTTCAATATGTATCAGGGCCTGACCCATGGGGCCTATTCGGCCATCCACGCGCATGGCTCGGACGCGCAAAAGCAGACATACCTGCCCAAGATGGTCACCTGCGAATGGACCGGCACCATGAACCTGACCGAGCCGCATTGCGGCACCGATCTGGGCCTGATGCGCACCAAAGCCGTGCCGAATGATGACGGCTCCTACAAAATCTCCGGCCAGAAGATCTTTATCTCCGCTGGCGAACACGACATGGCGGAAAACATCATCCACCTTGTACTTGCCAAGATTCAGGGCGGCCCTGAAGGCATCAAGGGTGTGTCACTGTTCATCGTACCCAAGTTCATGGTTAACGAAGACGGATCGCTGGGTCAGCGCAACGGCGTGACCGTCGGCAAGATCGAAGAGAAAATGGGCATCCACGGCAATTCCACCTGCGTGATGAACTACGACGAAGCCACAGGTTTTCTGGTCGGAGAAGCGCACAAAGGCATGCGCGCCATGTTCACCATGATGAACGAAGCCCGTCTGGGTGTGGGCCTGCAAGGCTATGCACAGGCCGAAAGTGCCTATCAGAACGCTGTCGCCTATGCCAATGACCGTCTGCAAGGGCGCGACGTGACAGGGGCGAAAAACCCTGACGGCCCTGCCGACCCGCTGATCGTGCACCCCGATATCCGCCGCAATCTGATGGACCAGAAATCCTTTGTGGAAGGTGCGCGCGCGTTCACGTTCTGGGGGGCCTATCTGATCGACCGTGCCCATAAGAACCAGGATGCCGAGGCCGATGGCCTGATTTCGCTCATGACACCTGTGATCAAGGGCTTTTTGACCGACAAGGGCTTTGAATACGCCACCGCAGCCCAGCAGGTTTATGGCGGTCACGGCTATATCGAAGAATGGGGCATGTCCCAATACGCCCGCGATGCGCGGATCGCGATGATCTATGAGGGTGCCAACGGCGTTCAGGCGCTTGACCTTGTGGGCCGCAAGCTGGCACAGGACGGCGGCAAGCACGTCTTGGCATTCTTCGAGATGATCAAAACCTTCATCAAGGAAAACGAAGGCAATGAGGCACTGGCCAAGGACTTCCTCGGGCCGTTGAAAGCCGCGTCAAAGGACCTGCAGGCCGCTGGCATGTATTTCATGCAGAATGCGACGAAGCCGAACAATGCGCTGTCGGGGTCTTAC
>JBFEQR010000158.1:0-5933 GCA_041549425.1 Yoonia sp.
CCTCTCCTACACCTACCGCCCGTCCGAGGCTCCGCCCGGTGTGGTGAATGACATAACTACAAACTTGTGCTGAACATACGTCGCGATTCAGCCGAACGAACCGCCCAACCAGTAAGGTGGACTTAAGTCCACCCTACCCCACCTCACATCCCATCCAAATAAACCCGCACCGCGTCCTGCACCCGCCGGAAGCGGTCTCCGCCCAGTTTCACGCCGCCGAACCACCGCGTCACCACGATGATGTGCCCCTCCAGCCCTTCACGCTCCAGCATCCGCAGGATCACCATGCCCGCGCCGCTTTCCCCGTCGTCGTTCTTGAGCGGGCCGTCCGGCAGCAGCACCGCCCATGTGTTATGGGTCGCTTTGGCGAATTTCTTGCGCCGGCACAGCGTTTTGACAAAGGCCTTCGCCTCGTCCGCCGACGCCACGGCACCACCGGCGACCGCGTATTTCGACCCGCGGTCGCTCAGTGCATTCTCAATGACTTTCAGAGCCTCGGCCTTCGGATCAGGACGTGACCTCGCGGGCGGCTCCATGGCTGCACCCGCTGCGTTCTTTCAGACCGTCCAGTGGCGATGCGGCGCCCGTCACGGCGGCGCATGTGCCCGCTGTGGCATCCCATGTGGTGCCGACAGGGCAGGTCAGTGTGGGCGCGGTGGTCTCTTGGGCCTGCGCTGCCAATGGCAACAGTGTCAGGGCGAGTACGGCAAGACGCATTCTTTCCTCCTGCAAAAGTTGGATGCGCCAAGGCTACCCTGACACAGCCGTTTTGCAAAGTGCCTAAGGGCGCACCCCTTGATGCACGTCAAGGTATCGGCCCGCTGTCGCTGGTAAACTGGATCTGAAACATGATGGAGAACCCCATGAAGGACAGCGTCACAGCGACAGCCCCCAAGCACCGCAAGACCGCCAGCTTGCCCAAACTCGCCCGCCGTCCCTACGAGGCTGAAAAGGCGGAATTGCAGGCAGAGCTGCTGAAGGTCCAGCTATGGGCGCAGGAAACCGGACAGCGGTTCGTGTTGCTTTTCGAAGGCCGTGATGCAGCGGGCAAAGGCGGCACGATCAAGCGGTTCACCGAACACCTCAACCCGCGTGCGGCGCGTGTGGTGGCCCTGAACAAACCCACCGACGAAGAACGCGGGCAATGGTATTTCCAGCGCTATATCAACCACTTGCCCACCAGCGGCGAAATGGTCCTTTATGACCGCAGCTGGTACAATCGCGCCGGTGTCGAACGTGTCATGGGCTTTTGTGAACCCGAAGAATACCTCGAATTCATGCGGCAGACGCCAGAGCTGGAACGCATGCTGACGCGCTCGGGCATCCGGCTTTACAAATACTGGTTCTCGGTCACGCAGGACGAACAAAGGCGGCGCTTTGAAGCCCGCGCCACAGACCCGCTCAAACAGTGGAAGCTGTCGCCCATCGACAAGGCCAGTCTTGATAAATGGGCCGACTACACCGAAGCCAAAGAGGCGATGTTCTTTTATACCGACACCGCAGATGCGCCTTGGACCGTGGTGAAATCCAACGACAAAAAGCGCGCGCGCATCAATTGCATGCGGCATTTCCTGTCAACGCTCGACTACCCCGGCAAGGACCACGACATCGCCAAACTGCCGCAACCTGAAATTGTCGGCAGCGCCAAAAAGGTGATCCATCGCGCCGATCATATCCTTGGCACGGCCCTTCACCCTGAAACACGCTGCGTCAAATAAAAAAGGGAGCACGGCGCGCGGGATATCCTGCGCGCTTCATACCGCTTCTTGCAGCGGCACACGCCCAGATAGCTGCCAAAAACGCGGGTATCACCAAAAAAACATAATGTGATCAAACTCTGCCCCATTTCGATCGGCTAAAGGTCAATGCGTTGTTTCCGAGTGCGTCCGCAAGATTTAAGGGACGTCTTTAACCTGTACCTTCACAATGCCTTCAGGCGTGCGGCAACGGCCAGCGCGCCTTCATTTGGATCGCAAGAGTAACCTTAATGACAAGAAAAATTACACCAATCGCCGCCCTCCTACCACTATTTCTGGCTGTTGCCGGTGGCCCGACGAAGGCACAGGCGACGGAACCTGCACAAGCCGCTGCGATTGACGAAGAGAACGCGGAACAACGTCTTAATCTCTCCGGCAAGCTGCGGATGTTGTCTCAGCGCATCCCCTCTGCCGCCTGCCATCTCAGCCTTGATGTCGACACCGAAGGCGCGACGGCCCTGTTGTCGAGCGCGGCGGCTGAGTTCGAGAAAATTCTGACCGCCCTTGAATTTGGCGATGCCGATCTGAACATCATGCGCCCCGAAACGCGACGCAAAACACTTTTCCGCATCGCGGAATTGCGCGCTGAATGGGAACCGATGCAGGCGGCAGCGCAAGCGATGATTGCCGGAACCGCGATCGAGGATGATCTGGCTTTCATTCTGTCGCATAATCTGGCCGTTCTGACCCGTGCTCAGCTCTTGGTTGAGGAAGTCAGCAAGCAATACACCAACCCCAATGCCATGACCCGCGCCGCCGCTGCGTTGATTGACATCTCGGGCCGCCAGCGGATGCTGACGCAAAAGATGTCCAAGGAATCCTGTATGGCCGCGACAACCTTTGCGACCCCCGAAACAACCGTCAGCCTCAACGGCACCATGAGTATTTTCGAGGCCTCTCTCGAAGCATTGCGCTTTGGCATGCCAGCCGTTGGTATCGGACCGCCACCCAATGCGGAAATCTCTGACGGTCTGGCTGTTGTGTTGGATGACTGGACCAGCGTAAAGCCGCATGTCACTGCCGTGATTGCGGGCGAAACGCTTGATCCGGCGGCTTCGGTTGCGAAATTTCAGGGGCTTAATGTCACGATGGTGAACATGAACAAGGTCGTCGGCATGTATGCAGCGGCTGCAAGCCCGAGATAGGCCACGACCTGACGCGACAAACCTCGCACGCGAAGCTGGCTTCGCGTGCAGTTACGCGGCAAATGTCGGGCTTATTCCTTGCGCAGCCGCGCGAATGTCGTGCCGTTCACGCAATAGGCGGGTGCTTCATCCAGCTTTTCGACCCGCGCCAAAAGCCGGTCACATTGCCCCACCTGTTCACATCCACGGCAACCGGTCACCATGTCGGCGTATTCATGGCTGGTGATCTGGCCTTCGTCCAGGGCCGTGGACAAATCCACGCTGTTGGCTTTGGCCATTTTGATCACGCGCCAGAAATGGTCGCGGGCATTTCCCAAGGTTTGCATGGCAGGTCCTTTCGTTGCTGTCATGCCATGCCTAGCACCCCCGCAAGGACGCCACCTTGCGCTAGATCAAGTCGGACCCTTTGATCTTCGGGGCTGACCGTACACCCGATACGGCCAGCGTGACCTACCAGATCAGCCCGACAATCACGCAGACCCATGCAACACCCACACCCACAGCCGTGACCGCCACCGCAGCAGAGCCGCAGTCCTTGGCCTGCCGCGCCGCGTCGCGCTTTTCTGTGCTGATATCGTCGACGACACGCTCGATCGCGGTGTTCATGCACTCGGCGGCCAGAACGATGATCCCGCCCATCAACAGCATCCCCCGCTCGCCCGCCGACAGTGGCAGAACGAAGGCCAGAGCGCCGAAAAGGACATTCGCCACCAGCCACTGCGACAGCGACCCTTCGGTCTTGTAGACGTGATAGAAACCGTCCCATGACCAGATTGCCCGCTGCCTGACCCGCAAGATTTGCTGCCACATGGAAAATACCCTTCTTCTTGGTCGTCGCCCAGTTTGTACATATTTGTGCTATACTGCGAGGGCTGCCAAGGCCGGGAACTGACCCAAGGGAACAATTGACCGGTGCTGTGTCCGGTTTACTCTGTAGGGAGAAAGGAAAAGACGACGCCGATGTATCCTGATTATGCCCGCTCTGAACGGATTGCCGACGGGACCATGCACGCGGTCGGCGTGCTTGGCGCACTTAGCGGTGCAATCGTGCTGATCGTCTGGTCGGCGGGCGCTGCATCTGCGGGGCAAATGGCCGCGATTGCGGTCTATGGTGCCACGCTGATTGCGACGTTTGCGGCCTCTGCCTTTTATCACTTCACACCGTGGGAAGACATCCGGCCGCTGCTGCGCCGTTTTGACCATGCTGCGATTTTCCTCAAGATCGCAGGAACCTACACCCCGCTTGTGGTGATGATCGGCACCGGTTTTGCCTATCTGGTGCTGGCAGTTGTCTGGGGATTGGCCGTGGTCGGGATGGTGCTGAAACTGTTTTTCTGGCGCACACCCGGGCGGTTCGGGCCTGCGCTTTACCTAATCATGGGCTGGCTGAGCCTTGCGCTGATCTGGTCGCTTTGGCCGCTTGTGCCGGTCTCGGCGATGGTTCTGATCGCTGTGGGCGGGCTGCTTTATACCGCTGGCGTGCCGTTCTATGCGACCGAGAAGATGAAATTCTCGATCGCCATCTGGCACGGGTTTGTCGTGGCCGCGTCAGGCTGCTTTTTTGCGGCAATTGCTATTTCTGCGGCGGCTGTCGCCTAGATCACAACCCCGCCGCCACACGCTGTACGGTACGCAGACGGTCTGCATTGGGCGGGTGCGTGCCAAGGAACCTGTCGCCCGGATCGGGAATACGGAAAAAGAACTGCGCCCCGCGCAACGGATCAAAGCCCGCCGCCGCGGCGATCCGCGTGCCCAGCGCATCCGCTTCCAGCTCGAATGACTTGGAATAGCTGCGCGCGCCCACATTGGCCCCGATCCGCGTGGCCGCATCAATCGCGGTCTGGTCTGTCGTGCCAAGTATCCCCGCCAAACCGCCGATCAGGACGGCACCGACCATCGCGTTGGTTTGCTGGCGCGCGATATGGCCTTCGATATGGTGGGCGGCCTCATGCGCCATGACAAAAGCGATTTCATCGGCGTTGCGGGCATCTGCAATCAACGGAATGGTAAAGGCAAGGATGGGCCGCCCGCTGCGGTCCAGCGTCTGATAGGCGTTCACCGGCTGATTGGGACGGTCATCAACGACAATACGGAAATCGCAATTCTGGTCAGGAGTGCGCTGCCGGCAAAGCCGCTCTGCCACCGGTTCCACACGCGCCACCGCAGTGTTGAAATTGCGCATCGCCTGCCCCTGTGACAGCTTTGCGGGGGCTGCGGTCTGCACGATCGGGGGTTGCGGAACAGGATCGACCTGTCGCGGCCCCTCGCCTGTGACGGGCACGCAGGCACCAAGTGCCATGAGGATCGCAAGGGAAAGAAAACGCATGTCTTTGCTCCGTTCAGTCACCTGTTTTCCCTAGCCTAGGCAGAGGACCCCCGCTAGGCTACTCCCATGTTTACGATCGAACACGAATATGATGCCACCGTTGTCACACTCGTCGATGAAGGCAAGGCCCCGCTGCAAGAGGATGTGATCGTCAACGCTTTTGATGATTGCGTCACGGTCAGCCAATGGGACGCCCGCCGCAATCAGACGGTGCAGATCACCCTTTCGCTGAGCCAGCTGCGCGATCTGGAGGCAGCACTTGACCTGCCAGAGGGCATCTACCGCCTGCGCAAGCCATGAAAGACACCACAGGATGACAACCGGCTTCTTCTGGGATGAACGCTGCTTCTGGCATGGTGGCGGCAATTATGCAGGCATGTTGCCGGTGGGCGGATTGGTGCAACCGCTTGACGGGGGGCTTCCCGAAAGCCCCGAGACCAAACGCCGCCTGAAGAACCTGATCGAAGTCACCGGACTGGCGCGGGAACTGGACATGCGCGGCGCGCCACCAGCCAGCCACGACGATCTTCTGCGCATCCATCCGGCAAGCTATCTTGATGCATTCAAAGCCCTGTCCGATGCAGGCGGCGGCGAAATGGGGCGGCGCACGCCCTTTGGCCCCGGCGGGTTTGAGCTTGCGGCGCAATCTGCAGGTCTGGCCAAAGCCGCACTTACGGCGGTCCTGCAGGGCGATCTGACCAACGC
>JBFEQR010000159.1:0-5906 GCA_041549425.1 Yoonia sp.
ATACATTGTCATGCGGCGCGTCATGGGTCACGGCAAAGGTCACGGCCTTTTGCCCGTACCGCATTGTTTTCGCGCCGATTCCTGCCGCCGCGCGCACGGGCGAATTGCGCCCGTCCGCCCCGATCAAAATCTTTGCGGCGATCTGGCTTTCATCGCTGATCGTGACGATGATCTCTGCGCTGCGCGCCAGCATCCGCGCAAACCCGACGCCGGGCCGGAAATCGACATTGGGCAATTCGGCAAGACGCGCCACCATTTCGCGGCGCAACAGCCAGTTGGGCAGGTTCCAGCCAAAGGGCTTGTCGGAAATGTCAGCCGCGTTGAAATTACGTGTCACATGGGCGTCGGTCCCCAGATCAACGATGCGCATCACCTGAAGCGGCGTGGCAAAGGGCGCAAGCCTTGTCCATAGGCCTGCAGCCTCCAGAAACGCTTGTGCGGGTTGCAGAAATGCGGTTGTGCGCAGATCGGCGCCATCGGCATCGCCCGTGGTAATGGGCGGCGCGGGGTCCATGATGGTGACGTTGAACCCTGCTGTGCCAAAAGCGGCTGCAGCGGTCAGGCCAGCCACACCGCCGCCTGCGATCACGATATCGGTTGATCTACGTTCCATAGGGTAGACATAGGCCGATTACCCCGCAACAGAAAGGGTCAGCGGACCAGCTGCGACAAGAAATCCGTCAGGTCATCGGTGTGGTGGTGGACGAAATCATCGGTCGCGGCTTCGGGGTGGACATGCACGGTGCGCATCCCCAAGGCGTGGGGCACCGCCAGATTGCGCGCTTCATCCTCGAACATGGCGCCAGTTTGCGGCCTGACGCCGTCTTTGGCAAAGACACGGGCAAAGGCGTCATGGGTGGGTTTCGGTTTGAAATCAGCATGTTCCACACCATAGACCGCATCAAAGGCCTGTGTCAGACCACGCGCCGAAAGGACCCGTTTGGCGTGATTGTGCGATCCGTTGGTATAGACGATCTTGCGCCCTGACAGATTGGCAATCGCCGTTTTGAGCGCCGCGTCCTCTTGCAGGTGCGACACGTCGATGTCGTGCACATCGGCCAGAAAATGATGCGGGTCCACATCGTGATGCGCGATCAGCCCCGTCAGGGTGGACCCGTATTCGTCCCAATAGTCGGCGCATAGTTTGAGCGCGCGGGCCTTGTCCAACCCCGTCAGGCGGGCCACATAAGCCGCAAACCGTGCATCCATCTGCCCGAACAGATCAGCCGAAGGCGGATAGAGCGTGTTATCAAGGTCGAAAACCCAAGTGTCGATATGTGTGAAATGCTGTGCAACCATGGCCAATATTTAGGGGGCGGCAGGGCCGTGCGCAATCGCTTTGGCTTGATGTTTGCGGGGGCAGGGGCCTATGCTGGCGGCAACAGACGAAGGACATCCCAATGGCAGACCAGCGCGGACCACAAAAAGACGCCTATGACCTTATTCTAGAGGCGATCGACAGCCACGTCTACAAACCGGGTGACCGCTTGGTGGAAAGCGAACTGGCTGAACGCTTTGGCGTGTCGCGCACCCCGATCCGTGAGGCCTTGCAGCGTCTTGAAACGCAGTCATTGCTGACGCGGGACGGCCGTTCGCTTATTGTGGCGTCGCTGGATCATTCGCAACTGTCAGAGCTTTATGTCGTGCGGGGCGAACTGGAAGGTCTGGCCGCGCGTCTGGCTGCGCGCCATGCGACGCCCGAAGAAATCAAGGTCCTGCGCGATCTGATGGCCGAAGACGCCAAGCTGGTGGACGATCCCAAGGCCATGAGTCGCGCAAACCGCCGTTTTCACAAGCAAATCCACCTTGCATCGCACAACCGTTTTCTGGTGCAGCAGCTTGACCTTGTGCACCGGTCCATGGCGCTTTTGGCAACAACATCCATCGCCGCCGAGGGACGCGGGCATGAGACCCTGCAAGAGCACGAGGCGATCGTCAGCGCGATTGAAGCAGGCGACGGCGATGCCGCCTACAAGGCGCTGCGCGACCACATCTCAGAGGCTTTTGTCACCCGTTTGAAACTGGATGCGCAGGCCGTCGAAGCGGCAGAGTGATCAGGCGCTCATCGCCTCTGCAAAGCGCTCAAACAGGTAGTAGCTGTCTTGCGGGCCGGGGCTGGCTTCGGGGTGGTATTGCACGCTAAACACCGGACGCCCTGCGATACGGATGCCGCAATTGCTGCCGTCAAATAGCGATACATGGGTTTCTTCAACACCGTCAGGCAGGGTTTGGCTGTCGACCGTAAACCCATGGTTCATCGACGTGATTTCGACCTTGCCGGTCTCCATGTCCTTGACCGGATGGTTGGCCCCGTGATGCCCGTGGTTCATCTTGATGGTGCGCGCGCCGACCGCGAGCGCCAGCATCTGGTGACCAAGGCAGATGCCGAAAACAGGCAGGTCCGCGGCAAGCACGCCCTGGATCATCGGCACAGCATAGGCCCCTGTTGCCGCCGGATCGCCAGGGCCGTTGGACAGGAAGACACCGTCAGGGTTCAGTGCCAGCACCTCTTCTGCTGTGGCGGTCGCTGGCAGGACAGTGACGTCGCAACCGGCGCTGGCAAGGCAGCGCAGGATGTTGCGTTTTGCGCCAAAGTCGATGGCGACAACCTTGTGCTTGGGCGCTGTTTGGGGGGTATAGCCCTCGGGCCATGCCCACCGCATTTCGTTCCATTGGTAGGATTGTGCACAGGTCACGTCCTTGGCCAGATCGAGACCTTCCAATCCTTTGAAATCGCGGGCCTTCTGCACCAGTGCCGCGATATCGAAGTTGCCGTTAGGATCGTGGGCCAGGGCCACATGCGGGGCACCTTGCTGGCGAATGGCGCGGGTCAAGCGGCGTGTGTCAACACCGCCCATCCCGATGCGATTGCGCTTTTCCAGCCACGTGGTCAGTTCTTCGGTGGCGCGCCAGTTCGAGGCCAGTGTGGGGTCCCATTTAACGATCATGCCTTCGGCAACGGGATCGGCGGTCTCGTCATCTTCGGGGTTCACGCCGGTATTGCCGATATGGGGGAAGGTGAAGGTCACGACCTGACCGGCATAGGACGGGTCGGTCATGATTTCCTGATAGCCCGTCATGGCCGTATTGAAGCAAAGCTCTGCCACGGTTTCGCCGGTGGCCCCAAAGCCCATCCCATAGAAGATTGTCCCGTCGCCAAGCGCCAAACAGGCTGTCGGTTTCTGCGTCATGACGGTCCCCTCTATGTCAAATTGTGCTGGGTTTACGGGCGCAGGCAGGCGGGGTCAAGGCCGGATCACACCCTTGCAAACAAGGGGCGCGCTTTCGCGAGACGGCGCTTGTCAGTGCAGCACCGGCGCTCTATGTTTGCGGTCCGGGACAAGACAGACACAGGACAGTATCATGCCCATACGCGACAAGATCAGCGCGGCCCTCAAAGACGCCATGCGCGCCAAAGATGCCGACCGCCTTTCGACACTGCGGCTGATCAATGCGGCGATCAAGGACAAGGACATTGCCGCTCGCGGATCGGCCGAGGACGGCGCAGGCGTCAGCAGCGATGACATCCTTGCGATCATGGGCCGGATGGTCAAACAGCGACAGGAAAGCGCGCGTGCCTACGAAGAGGGCGGGCGGCTTGAACTGGCCGAGAAAGAGCTGTCAGAGATCAAGATCATCGAAGAATTCCTGCCCAAGCAGCTCACCGAAGAAGAGGCCGCAGCAGCCGTTGATGCCGCGATTGCCGAAGTAAGCGCCCAAAGCATCCGCGACATGGGCAAGGTCATGGGTGTGCTCAAGGGCAAATACACCGGCCGCATGGATTTCGGAAAGGCCGGACCGATGGTCAAGGCGCGTCTGGGCTAGCGGGTATTTGCGCCGGTCACCTACGCATCCTGCATGAATCATTTGAACCGCAATTCGGGTTAGTGCCTTCTGAGCGCTGCTTTGAGTTCATCGTAAAGCGCCAGCCGGTCCTCGGCATCCAGAAACGCGCCAATCTCGACCTCGCGGTCGCCGCCGCGCAGGGTGATATAGTTTTCCACCGGACCACCCTTGGGGTGCAGATGCACAGTGACCCAATAGCGGTTTGCGTGCCATTCCTGACGGTCGCCTTTGGGGTTGAACCGCGTCAAATGGGCATGGGTGTCGTCGACACGCAGTTCCTCCAACACCTCGCCCCGGCGGTAGCTGACATGCAGGGCATACCAGACACCCGCGATCATCAGCCCGAAGAACGGCAACAGCCCCCACAGCACAGCCTGCCCCAGCAAAGTAAGCAGCGGCAGCGACACCAAGGCCGCCGTGCCGCCGATAAACAGCACGAAATCCTTGCGCAGCAATGACCGATAGGGCCAGAGGCTCAGTTCCCAATGGGACGTGTCGCGTGGGTGTTCGGGTGTCCATTCGTAAGGCATGACAGGGTTGTAAGTCGTGCACGGCGAAGGTCAAACGGTCAGTGTGCCGCAGGGAACAGGCTTTTGCGGAATGTCTGTCCCTACAGCACGATTTTCTTGCACCATACCCCAAAGAAAAAAGGCCCTGTCATTTCTGACAGGGCCTTTCCTTATCTTGCTACAGGCGGCGCTAGTGCGCGTGCTGCTTGTCCCAGTCTTCCTGCTTTGGCAGGGTCTCGAACGTATGCTCTGGCGGTGGGGACGGCAATGTCCACTCCAGCGTGTCGGCATACTCGTTCCAAGGGTTGTTCTCGGTGACGCGCTTGCCTTTTGTCAGTGTCCAGACAAGGACGCCGATGAAGAACAGGAACGACGCGAAGGACAGGAACGCACCCCAGCTGGAAACGTAGTTCCAATAGGCGAATGCCTCTGGGTAGTCGATGTAGCGACGTGGCATGCCCTGACGACCAAGGAAGTGCTGTGGGAAGAATGTCAGGTTTGCACCGATGAACATCGCCCAGAAGTGCAGCTTGCCTGCCCATTCAGGATACATGCGGCCCGACATCTTGGGCAGGTAGAAATAGATACCTGCAAAGATCGAGAAGACCGCACCAAGGCTCATCACATAGTGGAAGTGCGCGACGACATAGTAGGTGTCGTGGTACACGCGGTCCACGCCTGCCTGCGACAGGACGATACCGGTCACACCACCAACGGTGAACAGGAACAGAAAGCCCATCGCCCAAAGCATCGGCGTCTTGAACTCGACCGAACCGCCCCACATGGTGGCAATCCAGCTAAAGATTTTCACGCCTGTCGGCACCGCGATGACCATCGTCGCCAGCATGAAATAGGACTGCTGTGTCAGCGACATGCCCACGGTATACATGTGGTGCGCCCAGACGACGAAGCCCAGAACACCGATGGCGACCATCGCATAGACCATTGGCAGGTAGCCAAAGATCGGCTTGCGCGAGAAGGTTGCTACGATGTGGCTGATGATACCAAAGCCGGGGATGATGATGATGTAGACTTCGGGGTGACCGAAGAACCAGAGGATATGCTGGTAGAGCACAGGGTCTCCGCCGCCCGCAGGATCAAAGAAAGTCGTGCCGAAGTTGCGGTCGGTCAGAAGCATTGTGATCGCCCCCGCCAGGACCGGCAGGCTCAGCAGGATCAGCCATGCCGTAACAAAGATCGCCCAAGCGAACAGTGGCACCTTGAACAGTGTCATCCCCGGAGCGCGCATGTTCAGGAACGTGGTGATCATGTTGATCGCGCCCAGGATCGAAGACGCTCCGGAAAGGTGCACTGCGAAGATTGCAAGATCCATCGACATGCCGGTCTCGCGTACCGACAGCGGCGGGTAAAGCACCCAGCCGACGCCGGATCCCAGCTGACCGTTGCCGCCCGGCGACAGTACCGAGGCGACGGCGAGCGAGGTGCCAGCGACATACATCCAGTATGAAAGGTTGTTCATCCGCGGAAAGGCCATGTCCGGCGCACCGATGTGCAAGGGCATGAAATAGTTCCCGAATCCGCCGAAAAGCG
>JBFEQR010000160.1:0-5886 GCA_041549425.1 Yoonia sp.
GTCACCGCCGTGAACAACAATCGCGCACCCGCCGTGCGCCGCGGCGACGTGGTGATGCGCGTTGACCCGCGCTATTTCCGTCCGGCTGAAGTCACAACCCTTTTGGGCGATCCCTCTAAAGCGATGATAGATCTGGGCTGGCAGCCTGAAATCACGGCAAAGGAAATGTGCGCAGAGATGGTTGCGGCAGACCTTATGACCGCGCAACGTCACGCGCTGTTGCGCCGGCACGGCATGGACCTGCCGGTTCCGATGGAGGCATGAGCATGCGGCTGTTTCTGGCAGGACATAACGGTATGGTCGGGCGCGCGATCCTGCGCCGACTGGCAACCGATCAACGCTTTGACGTGATTACGGCATCACGCAGCCAACTGGACCTGACCGATCAGCGCGCCGTGCGCCGTTTCATGCAGGTCCAGCGCCCTGACTGCGTCATCATCGCCGCCGCCAAGGTGGGCGGCATCTATGCCAACAGCGCGCAGCCCGCCGCCTTTATCCACGACAATCTGACAATCGCCGACAATCTTATTCACGCCGCACATCTTGCCGATGTGCAAACGCTTTTGCAGCTCGGCTCGTCCTGCATCTATCCGCGCGATGCGGCACAGCCCATTGCCGAAGACGCCCTGATGACCGGCCCGCTGGAACCGACAAATGCCCCCTATGCCATCGCCAAGATCGCCGCGATCAAGCTGTGCGAAAGCTATAATCAGGAATATGGCCGCGATTACCGGTCGCTGATGCCGACCAATCTGTATGGCCCCTTTGACAATTTTCATCCCGACCACGCCCATGTGCTGCCCGCCCTGATCCAAAGGTTCCACACGGCCGCCAGACAGGGTGATGCGGCGGTCACGCTATGGGGCACCGGTACGCCGCGCCGCGAGTTCCTGCATGTCGACGATCTGGCCGATGCCGCACTTTTCGTGCTGGGGATGCAGGCGGATGATTATGCCCGCGCCACCAAGCCCTTTCAAAGCCACATCAACGTGGGCACAGGGCGCGATCTTGCCATCGCGGACCTTGCCGCGCTGGTCGCAAAGCGCGTCGGCTTTACCGGCGCAATCAGGACAGACACCTCCAAACCCGACGGCACACCGCGCAAACGTCTGGATGTCAGCCTGCTGACCTCCTTGGGGTGGCGCGCACGGATTGATCTGGCCGAGGGGCTGGCAGACACCTACGCGTGGTATTGCGCGCAACTGGAGGCAGGCAGCCGCCTGCGCGCATGATGAGCGATGGACAAATCACCCCAGTGATCCTTTGTGGCGGCTCCGGCACGCGGCTTTGGCCGTTATCGCGCAAGAGCTTTCCAAAGCAGTTCGCGCCACTGCTGGGCGACGAAAGCCTGTTTCAGGGCTGTGCCTTGCGCCTGTCGAGGACGCTTTACAGACCGCCCGTCGTCGTCACAGGCGAGGATTTCCGCTTTGTGGTCACCCAGCAACTGGCCGAAGTCGCCGTCACGCCCGACACTGTTCTGATCGAACCCGCACCCAAAGACACCGCACCTGCCATCCTTGCAGCGGCCTTGCAGATTGCGCAGCATGATCCCGATGCGCTGATGCTGATCGCCCCGTCCGATCATCTGATCCCTGACGCCGATCAATTCGACAGCACCGTGCGCGCGGCCATACCGGCAGCACGTCAAGGCCAGATCGTCACCTTCGGGATCGCGCCCGCGCGGGCCGAGCAGGGCTATGGCTATCTTGAGGTCTGCAATGATCAACCGCGCACCGACCCCGTCCGTCTGCTCAAGCAATTTGTCGAAAAGCCGGATGCGGCGACAGCCCAACAGATGTTGCAGCAGGGAAACTGCCTGTGGAATGCGGGGCTTTTCCTGTGCACGGCAGGCAGCCTGATACAGGCCTGCGACACCCATGCCCCCGCAATGGTCAAAGCAGTGACCGCCGCGCTGGCGGACGGGCAGCCGGACCTTGGGTTCTTTCGACTGGCACGCGCGCCTTGGGACAGCCTGCAAGCGACCTCTATCGACTATGCCGTCATGGAGAAGGCCGCCAATATCTGCGTCGCGCCCTATCACGGGGCGTGGTCCGATCTGGGCGATTGGGACGCCGTCTGGCGCGAGACCGAAAAGAGCGGCGTCGCCCTGTCAGGTGCCGCCACGGCCATCGACTGCAACAATGTCCTGCTGCGTTCCGAGGTCGACGGCCAAAGCATCGTCGGCATCGGCCTACAGGATATCGTCGCCGTCGCCATGCCTGACGCCGTCCTGATCAGTCACAAGGACCGCACGCAGGACGTCAAGATCGCGGTGCAAACGCTGAAATCCGCTGGTGCTGCACAGGCCGAGATTTTCCCCAAGGATCACCGCCCGTGGGGATGGTTCGAAAGCCTTGCCAAAGGTGACCGCTTTCAGGTCAAGCGCATCGTCGTGAACCCCGGTGCTGCCCTGTCGCTTCAGTCGCACTATCACCGCGCGGAACACTGGATCGTTGTTGCAGGCACGGCCTGCGTGACAGTGGGCAACAAGGTAGAACTGGTGACGGAAAACCAGTCGATCTATATCCCGCTTGGTACCCGCCACCGGCTAGAGAACCCCGGTCAGGTGCCGATGATTCTGATCGAGGTGCAAACAGGGGCCTATCTGGGTGAAGACGACATCGTCCGCCATGACGATATCTACGCCCGCTGCTAGACTTCATTGATCAAGCCCCCATGACTGCCTAAACATCCTCGCAACGGCAGGAGGAAACAGATGCGCGTTTTGGTCACGGGTGGTGCAGGATATATCGGCAGCCACACCCTGCTTGAATTGATGGCACAGGGCCATGACGTCTGTGTTCTGGACAACTACGCAAACGCGACGCCGCAGGTTCTGACCCGCGTGCGCGCCCTGTCCAACGGGACGGTGACAGATTTCACCGGTGATGTGCGTGACCCTGCCATGCTGGATCATGTTCTGCAGTCGTTCATGCCCGATGCGGTGATCCACTTTGCGGGCCTCAAGGCCGTGGGGGAAAGTGCGCAAAAACCGCTGGCCTATTATGATGTGAACATCGGCGGCACCCTGACCCTGCTGCGCGCGATGGAGCGTGCCGAGTGCAAGCGCATAATCTTTTCATCCTCGGCGACGGTCTATGGTGAGCCGCAATACCTGCCCTATGACGAAGCCCACCCCACAAACCCGACGTCCGTCTATGGCCGCACCAAACTGATGGCCGAACAGATTTTGACCGACTGGAGCAGCGCCGCTGCGGACCGGACAGCGGTCCTGTTGCGGTATTTCAATCCTGTCGGTGCCCATGCCTCGGCAGACATTGGCGAAGACCCGCGCGATATTCCCAACAACCTGATGCCCTTTATCGCGCAGGTCGCGGTCGGCAAACGCGCGCAGCTTGATATCTTCGGGGACGACTATGACACCCCCGACGGGACCGGCTTGCGCGATTATATCCATGTGGTCGATCTGGCGCGCGCGCATGTGTCCGCGCTGGCTTACGCCGCGCAAAACACCGGTGCGCGTCCTTTCAACATCGGAACCGGACAGAACCACAGCGTCCGCGAAATGGTGACGGCCTTTGAAAAAGCCTCTGGTCGGGTGATCGCGACCCGACAATGCCCGCGCCGCGCTGGTGATGTGGCCGCCATGCAAGCCGATGCCAGCCGCGCCAACCGCGAACTGGGTTGGACCGCAACGCATACACTGGACGACATGGCCGCAAGCACTTGGGCTTGGCAATCCAGGAACCCCGATGGCTATGACAGCGGCGAAACATGACGCATTCGGGGAAGCTGCCCACAGTTGAATAAAAGTTTAGGCCGTTTGCCTGACCGGCCCGCGCCGCGCGACAGACACGCCTTCTGCTTGGTCACATAGACCCTGTCACCGCCGACATTCTGCGTGAAATCGGGGACTTGGCCTATATCTGGCGCATTTCGCCTTGTAGGCGGTCAAATGCATATCCCCTGCAGCACGGCAATCGACACAAAATTGAACTAACTCCTTGGAATTGAATGCTTTGCTGGCGCGGGCACGGCCTGCATATTTCTGGTCTCAGGTGCAGTCGCACCGCCATTCTTGACGCAGTCGTGGTTCCGGGGGGGACCTGCCATGTCATCACTCAGCTTTGCTGGTTTCGCAGTCGCGGATGACAGCGAAACCCACTCACGTATTACCGATTTTTCGCTCATCACTGTGGATGGCGTGACGCGGCTTTTTAGCACGACACGCTATGACGGCGTCGTGCAGCAATGGAACATCGGCACGGGCCAGATCACGCTGGGCGACAGCATCGGATTTGACGGGCCCCTGCAGGTCGGCGGCGTCAGCGGCATGGTCGGCGTGACGCCAGACACCCTGCTGACCGGCGGTGGTGCTGGCGGTGATCTGCAACTGCTGGCCCTGAACCCTGACGGCGGATTTGCCAGCCCGCAGACCCTGACATCCCTTCCCGCGATCATGGATGGCCTGCAACACGCAACACGCCTGACCCTGCCGGATGGCACCATGGCCGTCTTCGGCGCACTTGCCGGCAGCGCAGGTATCGCGCGGCTGCGTTTCGATGCGGCGGGCAACCTTCTGGATCATGCGATTTTGCAGGACCCCACTGGCGACACTGTGTCCGGCATCACCGGCACAGCGCATACCACCGTGGGCGGACAGACGTTCTTGCTTAGCATCAGTTCTGTCTACAACGGGATCACAAGCCGGAGCATTGGCAGCGATGGCGGGCTTTCCAATGCGCAGTCGATCGGCGCGCAGGACGGGCTTTGGATCAACGCGCCAAGGGCGCTGGCCACGGCGCATGTCGGGGCACAGACCTTTGCCATTATTGCCAGCGCCAACACCGACAGCCTGAGCGTGGTCGAAGTGGCCGGCGATGGCAGCATGATCGTGCGCGATCACGTCATGGACAGCCGCGACACCCGATTTGGCGGGGTCACCGCGATCGAGATTGTGGAAAGCGACGGCAAAACCTATGTCATCGCCGGAGGGACAGACGACGGCATTTCGGTATTCCTGCTGCTCGAGGGCGGGCTGCTGGTCCACCGTGACCGCATTGCAGACACCGTTGATGTCTCATTGGACAACATCAGCGCGATTGCGGCCCAGCACCGTGCCGCAGGGCTGGACATCTTCGTGGCCAGCAGCAGCGAAGCGGGGGTGACCCAACTGCGCTTTGACACTGGCACAACGGGGGTCACCGCCACCGCCACACTTGCAGGGGGCGTTCTGACAGGCACCACCGGCAATGACATTTTGCAGGGCCACAATGGCGATGACGTGATCGAAGCAGGCGCGGGCGCCGATATCCTGCGCGATGGTGCAGGGCAGGACTGGCTGCAAGGTGGCGCAGGGGCCGATGTGTTCATCTTTGCCGCCGATGGTGAAACCGACAGGGTCATGGATTTCCAAGCGGGTGTCGACCGGCTTGACCTGTCCCTCTGGCCGATGCTGCGCGATATCAGCCAGCTGACGATGACCGCCCGCAGCGACGGGATGCAGATCACCTATGGCGACGAAACGCTGATCGTGCTGAGCGCTGACGGGGCGCCGATTGACTACCGTATGCTGGACAACGGCGATGTGATCGGCGGGTCCCGTCTGCCGGTGAACCTGACCCCGGGCTATCCCGGTCCGGCGACACCCGTTGACACAGGCACGCCGTCACCTGTGCCCGACCAGGGCGGGCCAAACAGCGTGCTGACACCCTTGCAGGTCATTGCCGCGCATAATCTGGATATCCTGCGCGGCAACCTTGGCGGGCAAGGCACGGGCGCAAGCGGCTTGGACCTGCACGGGCAGGCGCAGGCGGACATCATCGCTGGCGGCGGCGGGTTTGATCTGATCACCGCAGGCGGCGGCGATGATCGCGCAAACGGCAGCGACGGCGACGATATCCTGTTCGGGCGCGCAGGCGACGA
>JBFEQR010000161.1:0-5883 GCA_041549425.1 Yoonia sp.
AATACATGATCGCGTTCCTTGTTCTGGAAACGCTGATGCTGGGCGTGTTTATGGCGCTGGATCTGGTGCTGTTCTATCTGTTCTTCGAGGCCGGTCTGATCCCCATGTTCCTGATTATCGGCATCTGGGGCGGCAAGAACCGGATTTATGCGTCGTTCAAATTCTTCCTCTATACCTTCCTTGGCTCTGTGCTGATGCTGGTGGCGATGGTGGCGATGTTCGCGGATGCAGGAACGACCGACATTCCGACGCTGATGACCCACACCTTCGGGAC
Organism: Yoonia sp.; assembly: GCA_041549425.1. Lineage (GTDB taxonomy): Bacteria > Pseudomonadota > Alphaproteobacteria > Rhodobacterales > Rhodobacteraceae > Yoonia. The sequence continues at coordinate 275 of JBFEQR010000161.1, forward strand.
CGAGAATTTCAGCCTGCTGGGCGTCCAGATCGTCGGCGGGATGCAGACCTTGCTGTGGTTGGCCTTTTTTGCCAGCTTTGCGGTCAAGATGCCGATGTGGCCGGTGCACACATGGTTGCCTGACGCACACGTTCAGGCCCCCACGGCGGGTTCTGTCGTTCTGGCGGCGATCCTGTTGAAGATGGGCGGCTACGGCTTCTTGCGGTTCAGCCTGCCGATGTTCCCCGTCGGGTCCGAGGTGATGGGCCCGCTGGTGCTGACCCTGTCGGCGATTGCGATTGTCTACACCTCGCTGGTGGCGCTGGTGCAGGAAGATATGAAAAAGCTGATCGCCTATTCGTCCGTGGCCCACATGGGTTACGTCACCATGGGTATCTTTGCAGTGAACCAGCAAGGTATCGACGGCGCGATTTTCCAGATGATCAGCCACGGCTTTATCTCGGGCGCGTTGTTCCTGTGTGTTGGCGTGATCTACGACCGGATGCACACCCGCGAAATCGACGCCTACGGCGGTCTGGTGAACCGGATGCCGGCCTATGCGCTGATCTTTATGTTCTTCACCATGGCCAACGTCGGCCTGCCGGGGACATCGGGCTTTGTCGGTGAATTCCTGACGCTGATGGGCATCTTTCAGGTGAACACATGGATCGCGGTCTTTGCGACCTCCGGTGTGATTCTGTCGGCGGCCTATGCGCTGTGGCTGTATCGCCGCGTGGTGATGGGTGACCTGATCAAGGAAAGCCTCAAGACGATTTCGGACATGACCACGCGCGAGCGTGTGATCTTTGCGCCGCTGGTCGCCATGACGCTGCTTTTGGGTGTCTATCCGGCCCTCGTACTCGACATTATCGGCCCCAGCGTGAACGCGCTGGTGGGCAATTATGAAACCGCGCTGGCGACCTTCGAGGCCGCCACGCAGTTCGCTTCGAATTAAGGAACCGCTGCAATGATTGGCGCTGATATCCAAATCCTGATGCCCGAGATCGTGCTGGCCGTTTACGCCATGGGCGCGTTGCTGGCCGCAGTCTATACAACCAAAGACGCCATGGCGCCTTTGCTGACGTGGGCAACCTCTGGTCTGTTTGTCTTGCTAGCGATCTGGATCGGGTTGAACGGGCAGGGCACGAATATCGCGTTCGGCGGCATGTTCGTGGACGACGGTTTCGCCCGCTTCTCTAAGGTTGTGATTCTTGTATCGGCTGCTGCCGTGCTGTTGATGTCAGAGCGCTATATGGAAAAGCGCGGCCTACTGAAATTCGAATACCCGCTTCTGGTGGCTTTGGCCGTTGTGGGCATGATGGTCATGGTCTCTGCCGGTGATCTGATGGCGCTTTACATGGGCCTCGAATTGCAGTCGCTAGCGCTTTATGTGGTGGCCTCGTTGCGCCGCGACAGCGTGAAATCGACCGAAGCGGGTCTGAAATACTTTGTTCTTGGCGCGCTATCCTCTGGTCTTTTGCTTTATGGCGCATCGCTGACTTACGGCTACACCGGCACAACGCTGTTTTCCGGCATTATCGCCGCGACCGAAAATGGCGTGTCTTTGGGCCTGCTCTTTGGTCTGGTGTTCCTGCTGGCCGGTTTCGCGTTCAAAGTCTCTGCCGCACCGTTCCATATGTGGACGCCCGATGTCTACGAAGGCTCGCCCACGCCGGTCACAGCCTTCTTTGCGACGGCCCCGAAGGTAGCGGCCATGGCGCTATTCGCGCGCGTTGTGCATGACGCTTTCGGCAATGTGGTCGGCGACTGGCAACAGATTGTGGCCTTCCTGTCGGTCGTGTCCATGTTCCTTGGTGCAATCGCGGCGATTGGCCAGACCGATATCAAGCGTCTGATGGCCTATTCGTCGATTGCGCATATGGGCTTTGCGCTGATGGGTCTGGCCGCCGGTACCGCCTTTGGCGTGCAGGCGATGCTGATCTATATGGCGATCTATGTGACCATGAACATCGGGACATTCGCCTTTATCCTGTCGATGGAACGTGACGGGCGGCCTGTGACGGATATCGGCAGCCTGCGCCAGTTTTCCAAGACACAGCCCCTGCGCGCGCTTGCGATGCTGGTGCTGTTGTTCAGCCTTGCCGGTGTGCCGCCGATGGTCGGCTTCTTTGGCAAGCTTTACGTGCTGCGCGCGGCCTATGAGGGCGGGCTGGCATGGCTGGCCGTGGCGGGTGTGGTCGCATCGGTGATTGGCGCGTTCTACTATCTGCGCATCGTCTACTACATGTATTTCGGCGAAGAGGGCGAACAGCTCGACGGCAAGATGAACCCCGTTTTGTGGACGTTCCTTATGGGCTCTGCGGCGGTGATGCTTTTGGGTGTTGTGAACCTTTTTGGCATCGAACCAATCGCGGCTGCGGCTGCGGCGACGCTTGTCAACTAACGAGAACGCGCACGGGCATTGGCCGGAAGGCTATGCCCGCGTCGTGCTGGACACCGTGGACAGCACAATGGCAGAGGCCGCGCGCCGCGCGCCCGACATCGAACGCCCCACATGGATCGTGGCCAAGACGCAGACGGCGGCACGTGGTCGGCGCGGGCGGCCTTGGGTGGTGCCAAAGGGCAACCTGAACGCCACGCTGATCTTTCGCCCCGAAGCCACCGCAGCCGAGGCTGCCAAGCGGTCATTCCTTGCGGCCAACGCGCTTTATCAGGCCCTTGCCATCTATGTGCCTGCCGAAAAACTGAGCCTGAAATGGCCCAACGACGTGCTGCTGTCGGGTGGAAAGGTCGCGGGTATCCTGCTGGAAAGCAGCGGACAGGGGCCTTTTGTGGACTGGCTGTCCATCGGGATCGGCGTGAACCTGCGCCACACGCCCCAAGGGGTCACAAACGCGAGTTTCGCCCCGACAAGCCTGATGGATGCGGGCGGTTGGGAGGTCGCACCGCTGGATTTCATGGCGACCCTTGCCGACGCCTATGCCACGCAGGAAGCCAAGTTGCTGCGCCTTGGCTTTGACCGTATCCGCGAAGACTGGCTGTCCAACGCCGCCCGACTGGGCGAGGTCATCACCGCCAGCACGGGGCGCGAAGAGGTGACAGGCATTTTCGACAGCATCGACCGCGACGGCAATCTGGTGCTGATCACGGGGACCGGACCGCGCGCCATTGCTGCGGCGGACGTATATTTCTAGAAAACGGGAGGTCTGCCCATGCTTTTGGCAATTGATTGCGGCAACACCAACACTGTGTTTGCCATCTGGGACGGCAATGAATTCATCGCCACATGGCGGACAAGCACCGAATGGCAGCGCACGGCGGACCAGTATTATGTCTGGCTGTCGACGCTGATGCGGTTCCAGAACGTCGACGTCACGATTGACGAGGTCATCGTCAGTTCGACCGTGCCGCGTGTGGTGTTCAACCTGCGGGTTTTTGCGGATCGTTACTTTAACTGCCGTCCGCTGGTGGTGGGCAAACCCGATTGCCTGCTGCCCGCCCAGCCGCGCGTCGACGCAGGCACGCAAGTGGGCCCTGACCGGCTGGTGAATGCCGCCGGTGCCTTTGACCGGCATGGCGGGGACCTGATCGTCGTGGACTTCGGCACGGCCACGACATTCGACGTGGTGGCATCCGACGGGGCCTATGTGGGCGGGGTGATCGCACCGGGTGTGAACCTGTCGCTTGAAGCGTTGCATAATGCCGCCGCCGCCCTGCCGCATGTGGATATCACCAAACCGCAGGCGGTGATCGGCACCAATACTGTGGCCTGTATGCAATCGGGTGTCTTTTGGGGTTACATCGGGCTGGTGCGTGAGATATGCGCGCGGATCAAGGCTGAACGCGGCGTGCCGATGCGGGTCATCTCGACCGGCGGACTGGCGCCGTTGTTCCAACAGGCCGAAGCGCTATTTGATGCGTTCGAAGATGATCTCACGATCCACGGTCTGACCGTGATCCACCAGTACAACAAGGAAAATGCATGACTGACCGCCTGATTTATCTGCCTCTCGGGGGCGCTGGCGAAATTGGCATGAACGCCTATGTCTACGGTTACGGCGCGCCGGGCAAGGAACGCCTGATCGTGGTCGATCTCGGCGTGAGCTTTCCTGATATGGACGGCACACCGGGCGTTGACCTGATCCTGCCCGACATCGCTTGGCTGGAACAGCGCAAGGCACAGATCGAAGCAATCTTCATCACCCACGCCCACGAAGACCACGTTGGCGCGATTGGCCACTATTGGGAACGTCTTGGCGCGCCTGTCTATGCGCGGCCCTTTACCGCCAATATCGCGCGGCGCAAGCTGGCCGAACATGGTCATCCCGAAAAAGTGGTCAAAGTGGTGAACCCCTATCCCGAGACCATCAAATGCGGGCCGCTGACGGTGTCTTACCTGCCGATCAGCCACTCGATCCCCGAAAGCGCGGGTCTGCTGATTGATACACCCGACGGGCGCGTGCTGCACTCTGGCGATTTCAAGATCGACGAAACCCCCGTGGTCGGTGATCCGTGGAACGAGGCATTGTGGGAAGAGGTGTCAAAGGATGGCGTCAAGGCGCTGATCTGCGACAGCACGAATGTTTTCTCGCGCGAGCCGGGACGGTCCGAAAGCACAATCGGCGACGCCATCACCGAGATGATGAAAGAAGCCAAGGGCATGGTCGTGGCCACGACTTTTGCCTCCAATATCGCCCGTCTGAAAACCCTTGCGATTGCGGCGCAAAAGGCGGACCGCTCTGTCGTGCTTTTGGGGCGTGCGATGCGCCGCATGGTCGAAGCAGCCACCGAAGTGGGCATTCTCAAAGGCTTCCCGTCTGTCGTTTCACCCGAAGACGCGCTGAACATGCCACGCGAGAACGTGATGCTGCTGGTGACCGGCAGTCAGGGCGAACGCCGCGCGGCCTCTGCGCAGCTGGCGCAAGGGTCCTATCTGGGTCTGAAGCTGAAGGAAGGGGATACCTTCCTGTTTTCCTCCAAAACCATCCCCGGCAACGAACGCGGCGTGATCCGCATCATGAACCAACTGTCCGAACTGGGCGTTGACGTGATCGACGATGCGGGCGGCAAATACCACGTCTCCGGCCACGCCAACCGCCCCGATCTGGAACGTCTGCACCAGATCGTGAAACCGCAAATCCTGATCCCGATGCATGGCGAACACCGGCATTTGCGCGAACACGTCAAACTGGGCAATGCGTCCGGTCTGACAGGGGTTGTTGCCGTGAACGGCATGATGATCGACCTGTCCGGCAATCAGCCGACTGTGGCCGAATACATCGAGACAGGCCGGACCTATCTGGACGGCACCGTGCAGATCGGTGCGCTGGATGGTGTGGTGCGTGACCGTATCCGCATGGCGCTGAACGGGCATCTGATCGTAACGCTTATCATCGATGAAAACGATGAGCCCTTGGGCGATCCTTGGGTCGAAATCAGCGGTCTGGCCGAGACAGGGCGCAATAATGCCGCTCTGGTCGACGTGGTGGAACAGGACCTGAGCCAGTTCATCAACCGGGCCAATGCCAAGACCTTGCGCGACGATGACAAGCTGGAAAAAGAGCTGAAGACGATCGCACGGCGGTCTGCGCAGGGCGAGATCGGGAAGAAGCCAGAGGTGACTGTGATTGTGTCGCGGTTGGGGTAGTGATCGGGGGTATCCCCCCGAC
>JBFEQR010000162.1:0-5796 GCA_041549425.1 Yoonia sp.
GGAAGGTCACATCTACGATCCCGTCTTCGGTCACGCGGCGATCCAGAACGACAACGCGCCCGTCCTCGAGCGTGTAACGAGAGATGTTGCGCAGACGGTCACTGGCGTCAAAATCGATCGCCAGCACTTCGCGTGCGACCTCTTGCGGGGCGAGGGGGCCGAAGCGGCGGAACTGGCTGGAGGCGTAATAGATCGTGTTATTTTTAAGCCCGCGGTCGGCCATGGGCCGCCCCAAAAGGGTGATCACGTCGTCCTTTGTGGTGGTGCCGACCTGCAGCGTGGCCAGTTCATCTTCGGGCGGGATGAACCCGTGAAAACGGTCCATCTGCGTGCATCCCACGGTGGCGGTCAAACCTGCGATCAACACCAATGCCCGCATTGTGCCTGATTGAAACCCCATGAACACGCCCTCTTGCCTTGGCTTTACTCGCCTTCTATCCCCCCTATATCACCGTGCATCCCTGTTCAAGAATCGAAACCCGCTTTGACCAACTTGCCCCAATCACAGTTGCGTTTGGCCGATCTGGCCACCGGACGCCCGACGCCGTTTGAATTGACCCCCACCCCAGAGGAGCGCAAGGCGATTGCGCAGGCTCTCGACATCGTGGGCATCCGGAAACTGCGTTTCGCAGGCACGCTGACGCCGCAGGGCAAACGGGACTGGACCCTGCAAGCCACGCTTGGCGCGACCGTGGTGCAGGACTGTGTTGTGACACTCGCCCCCGTGACCACACGGATCGACGAACCCCTGACCCGCGTTTATCTGGCCGAAATGCCCGAAATCGACGCAGCCGAGGTCGAAATGCCAGAGGATGACACGGTCGAGGCACTGCCAGAGACGCTTGATCTGGCGGCGGTCATGATCGAGGCCTTGTCACTGGCATTGCCCGCCTATCCGCGCAGTGCAGACGCCGATCTGGGTGCTGCCGCCTTTGCCCCGCCGGGTGTTTCGCCATTAAGTGACGACGACGCAAAGCCCTTTGCAGGGCTGGGTGCGCTGCGTGAAAGTCTTGAAAAGAAAGACAAATAGCCGCCCGCCTTGGGCATACACAAAAGGGTTGCACATATGCGGAATCGCAGTATGTTCGCGGCCTCTTTTACATCGTGTCTCGACAGCGCTGCCGCAATGGCGTAGGACGCCGACAGACACAGCGAAATCAGGGCGTAATGCCCTATAAAACATAGGGTTGAGACATGGCCGTCCAGCAGAATAAAGTATCCAAATCCCGCCGCAACAACCGGCGCGCACATGACGCGCTGACCGCGGCAAACCCCAACGAGTGTGACAACTGTGGTGAACTGAAGCGCCCACACCACGTGTGCCCTTCTTGCGGTCACTATGCGACGCGCGAAGTTGTTGCAGACACAACTGAAATCGACCTCGACGACGACGCAGCATAAGCGGCGCAAAGGCACTTGGCATGACAATATCCCAGCAGGACACCGTTCCAACGCAGGGGTATGACGTCAATCAGGTGCTCTCTGTCGACGCGATGGGTGGCGATCAAGGGCCTGCAACTGTGGTTGCGGGCCTTTCGAAGTTTCTCAAAGACAAATCCGCTGCACGTGCGATTCTGCACGGTCCCCGTGCAGAGCTTGCAGCGCTTGTCAGCAAGCATGGAATCACCGACCGCGTCACGATTCACGATGCACCCGATGTCGTGAAAATGACCGATAAGCCCAGCCATGTGCTGCGCAATGGCAAGAAAACCTCGATGTGGTCGGCAATCAACGCGGTGCGCGACCGCAAGGCGGCCGTCGCCGTCAGTTGTGGCAATACCGGCGGGCTGATGGCCATGTCGATGCTGCGCCTGCGCAAGGCTGAGGGCGTCAACCGCCCTGCCATCGCCTGTCTCTGGCCATCGCGCAATCCCGCAGGGTTCAACGTGATGCTGGATGCCGGTGCGGATATTCGCGCCGATCAGGACGATCTTTTGACCTATGCGCTGATGGGGGCATCTTATGCACGTAACGGGCTTGATATCGCCCGCCCCCGCGTCGGTCTGTTGAATGTCGGCACCGAAGAACACAAAGGCCGTGCCGAACTCAAGGTCGCCCATGAACTGATCGGCAACGCGGCCGTTATTGGTGATTTCGACTATGTCGGCTTCGTCGAAGGCGGTGATTTGCCCTCGGACAAGGTCGATGTGATCGTCACGGACGGGTTCACCGGCAATGTCGCGCTGAAAACCGGCGAAGGCACAGCCACCTTGATTAGCGAACTTCTGCGGGGTGCGCTGACACAAAATCCATGGTCCGCCTTCGGGGCCCTGCTAGCGCGCGGGTCGCTCAAAGGTCTGCGCAAGCGGATTGACCCCCGCCGCGTCAACGGTGGTGTCTTTCTGGGGCTGAACCAGACCGTCATCAAAAGCCACGGATCGGCGGATGCCACCGGCGTCGCAGCCGCGCTTCATCTGGCCTATCGCCTCGCGCAGAGCGGTTTTTCGGATAAACTGGCCGCAAGGGTTGCTTCCGCTGCATCACTTGCCCAAGATGCCAGCACAGAAAGTGAGACGTCCCGTCTCGGAAATAACACAGGCAAATAGGCATGATGCGTCGCGCAGTCGTCAAAGGGGTCGGTCACTACCTGCCCGAACGTGTGGTTCCCAACGCCGAATTTGAAAAAAGCCTCGATACATCAGACGAGTGGATCAAGACCCGTTCCGGCATCGAGCGGCGCCATTTCGCAGCAGAAGGACAGACCACGTCCGATCTTGCCGCACGCGCCGCAAAGGCCGCGCTGGAAAATGCCGGGATTGATGGCAACGACATCGACGCGATCATTCTGGCCACCTCGACCGCCGATCTGACATTCCCTTCCGCCGCCACGATGGTGCAGCGCGCGATTGGCAATACATCCGGCTATGCCTTTGATGTGCAAGCGGTTTGTGCGGGTTTTGTCTATGCGCTGTCGAATGCGAACGCGCTGATTGCCTCGGGTCAGGCCGACCGTGTGCTGGTGATCGGGGCAGAAACATTCAGCCGGATCATGGACTGGACAGACCGGTCCACCTGCGTGCTGTTTGGTGATGGCGCAGGGGCGCTGGTCCTTGAGGCCGAAGAAAGCACCGGCGCGAATTCGGATCGCGGTGTGCTGTCGGTCGATCTTAACTCTGACGGGCGCTACAAGGACCTGCTTTATGTTGATGGCGGGGTATCGACACAAAACAGTGGTATGCTGCGGATGGAAGGGCCCGAGCTGTTCCGCCATGCGGTTGAAAAACTGGCCAAAACGGCAGATACCGCGTTGGAAAAGGCGGGTTTGACCGCAGACGACGTGGATTGGGTCGTGCCCCATCAGGCCAACATCCGTATCATTCAGTCCACCGCCAAAAAGCTTGGCGTGGGCATGGACCGTGTGATCGTGACCGTGCAGGACCACGGCAACACATCGGCTGCATCGATTCCCCTTGCCCTGTCTGTCGGGGTCGCCGAAGGCAAGATCAAACAGGGCGATCTGGTGGTGACAGAGGCCATCGGCGGCGGTTTAGCTTGGGGTGCAGTCGTGATTCGCTGGTAAATTGGACAAAGCGCTGTCTCAAACCCGATTGCCAAGCCGTTGTTATTGACTCTTAATTTGCCGCGCGCCTATGCTCTTGCCAACTGTAAGGGATGTTCGAATGGCTGATAAAACTCTCACGCGTATGGATTTGGCAGATGCTGTGCATAACCAGGTCGGTCTTTCCCGAAACGACAGTGCCGATTTGGTCGAAAGCGTTTTGAGCCATGTTTCAGACAGCCTTGTCGCCGGTGAAAGCGTCAAGATTTCCTCGTTCGGCACGTTTTCGGTACGCGAGAAAGCCGCCCGCGTCGGCCGCAACCCCAAGACCGGTGAAGAGGTGCCGATCCACCCCCGCCGCGTCCTGACATTCCGCCCCTCGCATCTGATGAAAGATCGCGTGGCGGCAGGTAACAAACGCTAAGTCATGGCCAAGGCCAAGGACGCTTTTCGCACCATCAGTGAAGTGGCTGAATGGCTCGATACGCCCACCCACGTGCTGCGCTTTTGGGAAAGTAAGTTCAGCCAGATCAGACCCGTCAAGGGGGCTGGCGGACGCCGCTATTACCGCCCTGCGGACATGGATTTGCTGGGGGGAATAAAACAGCTTTTGCACGAAGACGGGCTGACGATCAAAGGCACGCAAAAGCTTTTGCGCGAAAAAGGCGTGAAATATGTGGCGGGGTTGGGTCAGTCGATGACTGCAGCGCCACAGGCCGCACCGGAACCCGCGCCGGCAGTTGATCCCGCGCCCGTATCAGCACCAGCACCCGAACCTGTCGCCGCGCCCCCTGAACCCGCGCCCGCCCCTGCACCGGTTCATTTTCAGGACGCCCTGCCGTTTGATGATCCGGCCCCCGCTTTCGTGATTGACCTGCCGGCACCCCCTACCACGCTGCCCGCAGTTCCCCCGCGTCTGATCGGGCGCGCACCTGTCGATCCGGCGGCCCTGAAATCGCGCGCTGCCGACATCGCGCCCCTGCTTGCGCGCCTTGAAGCATTGCGCGCGCGTGTCGCAGGTTAAATCCGTTGTTTTTCGGGCTTGCCACCACAGGCATTTACGGTATGAAAGCCCCAAGTCGGGCTATGGCGCAGCCTGGTAGCGCGTCCGTCTGGGGGACGGAAGGTCGCAGGTTCGAGTCCTGCTAGCCCGACCAATCATAACCGCCCGTCTGTGCAGCCGCACAGCGGGCGTTTTGGTATCTGGAGGGATATAAATGACATCCACCGGCGTGCTGGCGGACCACCAAATCCGCGATATGATCACCGCTGGCGGGATCAGGTCCGATGCCCCCATCTCCGATGGCCAGATCCAGCCTGCGTCGCTTGACCTGCGGCTTGGCAAGACCGCCTTCCGCGTGCGCGCATCCTTTCTGGCTGGCCGCAACCGCACCGTGGCAGAGCGTCTGACCGACTTCCAGATGCACACGATCGACCTGCAAGGCGGTGCCGTGCTGGAAAAAGGCTGTGTTTATGTCGTGCCCCTGATGGAGCGCCTGTCCCTGCCCCAAGGCATGACAGCCGCCGCCAGTGCCAAATCCTCGATCGGGCGGCTTGACCTGCTGACGCGCATCATCACCGATCACGGGGTCGAATTCGACCGTGTGCCCGAAGGCTATGATGGCCCGCTTTACGTCGAGATCTGTCCGCGCTCTTTTTCGGTCGTGGCGCAACCGGGGCAAATGCTGAACCAGATTATTTTCCGGCAGGGCAAGACGCTGATGTCAGACGACGATCTGCGCGCGCTGCATGCGCAGACCCCGATTGTGTCCGGTGATCCCGTCATTTCGGACGGTTTGGGGTTTTCGGTCGATCTGCGCCCTGCGCAGGGCAACCTTGTGGGCTACCGCGCCAAGCCGCATACGGGCGTGATTGATCTGTCGAAGCTGAACCACTACGACCCCGCCGAATTCTGGGAACCGGTACACACAGACGCGGGCTGGATCATTCTTGATCCCGGTGCCTTTTATATTCTGGTCAGCCGCGAGGCGATCATCATCCCGCCCATGCAAGCCGCGGAAATGGCCCCCTATCTGGCGATGGTTGGCGAATTCCGCGTGCATTACGCGGGCTTCTTCGACCCCGGTTTCGGCTATGCCGAGGCGGGCGGATCAGGCTCGCGCGGGGTGCTCGAGGTCCGTTGCCACGAAGCGCCCTTTGTGCTGGAACACGGGCAGGTCGTGGGCCGTCTGGTTTACGAACATATGGCCGCGATGCCGGACGCGCTTTACGGGCGCGAGATCAAATCGAATTATCAGGGTCAGGGCCTGAAACTGTCGAAACACTTCAAGGCGTGA
>JBFEQR010000163.1:0-5787 GCA_041549425.1 Yoonia sp.
TTGATGAAATCCTGATCGAAGGTGGTGCCGCTAAAGGCGTCCGCCTGACAAATTCAGAGACTATTCCAGCCCAACTCGTGGTTAGTAACGCCGATGCAGGTCACACTTACACCCGTCTGTTGCGCAATCATCCGCGCAAGCGCTGGACCGACAAAAAGCTGAAATCGCGCCGCTGGTCCATGGGGCTGTTTGTCTGGTATTTCGGGACCAAAGGCACGGCACAGATGTGGCCCGATGTGGGCCACCACACGATCACCAACGCCCCCCGCTATGAAGGGCTGCTGAAGGATATCTTTATCAACGGCAAGCTGTCCGACGATATGAGCCTTTATATCCACCGCCCGTCAAAAACCGATCCCAGCGTCGCACCCGCGGGCGATGACACGTTCTATGTGCTGTCGCCTGTGCCGCACCTGGGCTTTGACGATCCGGTTCAATGGGAAAATGAGGCCGCGATTTATAAAGCCAAGGTGCAGGCCGAGGTCGAAAAGACCGTGCCGGGCTTTGCCGCGCATATCAGCACCGAAATGGTGCTGACGCCGCAGGATTTCCGCGACCGCTATCTTTCGCCCAACGGGTCGGGCTTTTCCATCGAACCGCGCATCCTGCAATCCGCATGGTTCCGCCCGCATAACGTCAGCGAAGAGGCCAAAGGTCTTTATCTGGTCGGCGCAGGCACCCATCCCGGGGCCGGTGTCCCCGGTGTCATTTCCAGTGCAGAGGTGCTGGCCAAAATGGTGCCGGACGCCCCTGCAATGCCTGAACTGAAGATGGCCGCCGAATGATCCGCCCCGACGACCTTGCCCATTGCCATGAGGCGATCCGCCATGGGTCGTTGTCGTTTCATGCGGCGTCAAAGCTGCTGCCCGCCAAGGTCCGTGATCCGGCGCTTGCGCTTTATGCCTTTTGCCGCTTGGCCGACGATGAAGTCGACGAGGGCGATTATCAGGCCGGTGCTGTCTTGCGCCTGCAAGAACGCCTTGATGCCGCCTATGCGGGAAAACCGCATAACGCCCCCGAAGACCGCGCCTTTGCCGCGATTGTCGAAGATTTCGAGATGCCGCGCGCCTTGCCAGAGGCCCTTTTGGAAGGTCTGGCCTGGGACGCAGCAGAGCGGCGCTATGCCACTTTGAGCAGTGTTAGAGACTATTCTGCCCGTGTTGCCAGTGCCGTGGGTGCGATGATGTGTGTGCTGATGCGCGTGCGCGATCCGGATGCACTGGCGCGCGCTTGCGACCTTGGCGTGGCGATGCAACTGACCAATATCGCCCGCGATGTGGGCGAGGATGCGCGCATGGGACGGATTTATCTGCCGCTGGACTGGCTTGCCGATGCCGGCATTGATCCGTTGAATTTTGTCCGCGAGCCGCTGCCCATGGATGAGGTGCGCCGGATGGTCAAGCGTCTGCTGGCCGAGGCGGACCGTCTTTACCGCCGCTCCGAGGCGGGGATTGACGTGCTGCCCTTGCAGGCGCGCACCGGCATCTGGGCTGCGCGGTTGATTTATGCGGGCATCGGCAAACAGTTGCGCAGGCAGGGCTATGACAGCATCTCGATGCGGGCACGGACCAACGGGCGTCAAAAACTCGGCTGGCTTGCGCAGGCGGGCGGGCGAACGGCAATGTCTTTGATCATGCCGAAATCGGCGGTGATCTACGCCAAACCGCTGCCCGAGGTGGCGTTTCTGGTCGATGCGGCCAGTCGGGCACGGCCTGAACAGGGGCGCTCGACCTCTGTGTTGGAAATACTTGCCGAATTGAAAGCGCGTGAAACGGGCATTGGAAGTGACCGGCCAATGGCCTAGGTGTAGCGGGTACCTTGAAAGGGATCGGCTATGGATATCGTGCTTTTCTTCATGTTTCTTGCGGCTACTTTCGGGGCGGCTGCGACTGGCGCGCTTTTCCCGACGGGCAAGTGGTATGAAAGCCTGAACAGGCCAACATGGACCCCGCCAAACTGGGTTTTCCCCGTAATGTGGACCTCGATCTATCTGCTGATTTCCTTCGCCGGTGCGCGGGTCGCCGTGTTGGACGGCAATGGCTATGCGATGGCGTTCTGGGCCATGCAGATTGCCTTCAATGCCCTTTGGACGCCGGTTTTCTTTGGGCTGCGCAACCTGAAAGGCTCTGTTCCGGTGATGGTGTGCCTGTGGATTTCCGTGCTTGGCGGGACAATCACCCATATGCAGTTGGATCTGTGGGCGGGCCTTGCCTTTGTGCCCTATCTGGTCTGGGTCACGGTTGCGGCGGCGCTGAACGTCACCATGGTGCGCCTGAACCCCGATCAAAAGCCTTTGAAGCTGCAGGATCTCGATCCCTCTTGAACGTCCCCGAAATCGGTGAAACCATTGGGGATGGAACATCACATCAAAATATGGGCCGCCGTTGCCCCCCGTCTGGTTGCCGTTGCCGCAGGGCGCGAAAAGGCTGATCTGGTCATTCGCGGCGGCAAGCTGGTGAATGTGCAAACCCGTGAAATTCTGGATGGCTGGCAGGTGGCCGTGGCCGAGGGGCGCTTTGCCTATGTCGGGCCTGATGCGTCGCACTGCATTGGTGACGATACCCGCGTGATCGAGGCCGAAGGGCGTTTCCTGATCCCCGGTCTGTGCGACGGGCATATGCACATCGAAAGCGGCATGCTGACCCCTGCCGAATTCGCCGCCGCAGTCATTCCGCATGGCACCACGACCATGTTCACCGACCCGCACGAGATCGCGAATGTGCTGGGCCTGCGCGGGGTGCGCATGATGCATGACGAAGCCCTGATGCAGCCAGTGAACATTTTTACACAAATGCCGTCCTGCGCGCCCTCTGCCCCCGGTCTTGAAACCACAGGGTTCGAGATTTCCGCCGAAGACGTCGCCGAAGCCATGGCATGGCCGGGCATCATCGGTCTGGGCGAGATGATGAACTTTCCCGGTGTGATCAACGGCGATCCACAGATGCTGGCCGAGATGGCCGCGACCATGAACGCGGGCAAGACCGTGGGCGGACATTATGCGTCACCAGATAAGGGTATCGCATTTTCGGCCTATGTTGCGGGCGGTGCTGCCGACGATCACGAAGGCACGGCAGAGGCCGACGCACTGGCGCGCGTGCGCAACGGGATGAAGTCGATGATGCGGCTGGGGTCCGCGTGGTATGATGTAGAAAGCCAGATTACCGCCGTCACCGAAAAGGGCCTTGATCCCCGCAACTTTATCCTGTGCACGGATGATTGCCATTCGGGGACCTTGGTTAACGACGGGCACATGAACCGTGTTGTCCGCCATGCGATTGCCTGTGGCTGTGATCCTGTCGTGGCGCTGCAGATGGCGACGATCAACACCGCCACGCATTTCGGGCTAGAGCGTGAATTAGGCTCGATCGCGCCGGGGCGGCGGGCGGATGTGATCCTGACCTCTGACTTGCGCACCCTACCTGTGGAAGAGGTGATCGCGCGCGGGCAGACTGTCGCGCGGGATGGTAAGATCACCGTGGATTGTCCGCACTATGACTGGCCCGCCGACGCCCGCCACACCGTCCATATGGGCAAGGTTCTGGATGCCGCCGATTTTGCCATTCATGCCCCCGAGGGCAAGAACAGCGTGCGCGCCAAGGTCATCGGTGTGGTCGAAAATCAGGCTCCGACCGAAGCCCTGACCGCCGAACTGCCCGTCGTTGACGGGTTGGTCGAGGGTGAAGGCGATGTGTACCAGATCGCGCTTGTGGAACGGCATCAGGGCACCGGCAAGGTTGTGAACGGCTTTGTTTCCGGTTTCGGCTATCAGGGCCGGATGGCCATGGCCTCGACCGTGGCGCATGACAGTCACCACATGATCGTCGTCGGCACCGACCGCGCGATGATGGCCGCCGCGGCAAACCGGCTGGGCGAGGTTGGTGGCGGTGTGACCGTGTGGAAAGACGGCAAGGAACTGGCGCTGGTGGAATTGCCCATTGCAGGCCTGATGTCAGACAGCCCCGCGGCTGCGGTCGCGGCAAAGGCCGACCGGATGGTGGCGGCGATGGCCGCATGCGGCTGCACCCTGAATAATGCCTATATGCAGCATTCGCTGCTGGCGCTGGTTGTCATCCCGTCTTTACGGATCTCTGATCTGGGGTTGGTTGATGTCGACAAATTTGAAATTACGGAAATCTTTGAGGAAAACGCATGAACGTTGCGCAACAGGCGACAATCCGGACACCTGATGTCCCCAAGCACGAAGCCTTCAGCGACCCCAAGCTGGCGGTGGCAAGGCTGCAAGAACTATACCACTCCGCTGTTTCATTTCTGTCAGAGCATTTTTCAAAGGCACTGACAGAGGGGCAGCCGGAAACCCGTGTGCGCGCCTTTTACCCCGAAATCCGCCTGACGACGACGACCTACGCCAAGACAGACACGCGTCTGTCGTTCGGCCATGTGGCCGAACCGGGCGATTATGCGACGACGATCACCCGTCCCGATCTGTTTGCATCCTATCTGGAACAGCAAATCGGCCTGCTAATCGAAAGCCACGGCGTGCCGGTTGTCATCGGCCCCTCGACCACGGAAATGCCCGTGCATTTTGCCGCCGCCAATGATCCGGCGTTGACCGTGCCGCAGGACGGGTCGATGGACTTTAACCTGCGCGACAATTTCGATGTGCCTGACCTGAGCACAACGCACGACAGCATCGTGAATGGCGCGGGCTTTACCTATCCCGATGGCGCACGCCCCTTGGCCCCGTTTACCGCCCAGCGCATTGACTATTCTCTGGCGCGTCTTGCGCATTACACCGCCACAGCGGCAGAGCATTTCCAGAACCATATCCTGTTCACGAACTACCAGTTCTATGTCGAGGAATTCGAAGCCTACGCGCGCCACATGCTGGCCGATCCCGACAGCGGCTACACCAGTTTCGTCAGCACCGGAAACGTCGAAATCACGCAGGCCGATGCGCCGATTGCGACCCCTGCAAAGCTGCCGCAGATGCCGACCTATCACCTTAAACGTGCAAACGGCAGCGGGGTCACTCTGGTCAATATCGGGGTTGGTCCGTCCAATGCGAAAACCGCGACCGATCATATCGCCGTTTTGCGGCCCCATGCATGGCTGATGGTGGGGCACTGCGCAGGTTTGCGCAATTCGCAGCGCTTGGGTGACTTCGTGCTGGCCCACGCATATTTGCGTGAAGATCACGTGCTGGACGATGACCTGCCCGTCTGGGTGCCGATCCCTGCGCTGGCAGAAATCCAGATCGCGCTGGAAACGGCAGTCGCCGACGTGACAGAGCTTGAAGGATATGAATTGAAACGGATCATGCGCACGGGGACTGTCGCCACGATCGACAACCGCAATTGGGAGTTGCGCGAACATACCGGACCGGTGCAGCGCCTGTCGCAATCGCGGGCCATTGCGCTGGACATGGAAAGTGCCACGATCGCCGCCAACGGATTCCGGTTTCGGGTGCCCTACGGCACGCTTTTATGTGTCAGCGACAAACCCCTGCACGGAGAGTTGAAGCTGCCGGGAATGGCCTCTGATTTCTATAAAACACAGGTTGCGTCCCATCTGATGATCGGAATTCGGGCCATGGAACGCCTGCGTGAGATGCCGCTGGAACGGATTCACAGCCGGAAATTGCGCAGTTTTGAAGAAACTGCCTTCCTCTGACGCGGTAAAATCGCGAAAAACAGCTTATTTTCTTTGGAAATTGCACACTAATCGTTGTGGTGTGACACAAGATGCCGTTAAATGTGCGGGTAACAGGCCCTACTGCTGGGGCAATTGAGGGAGACCAGTCAAATGGCAACAAAACCACTAACAAAA
>JBFEQR010000164.1:0-5767 GCA_041549425.1 Yoonia sp.
GTACGACACCACGGCCACATAGACGAAGAGGATTGCGATAAGCAGTTTCTGCGTCTCTGTCAGTGTCGCGAGGCGGGAACGGCACGCCTTGTTCATGAACACGGCGACGGTGAACAACACCTGCGCGATGACGGTCGGGATATGCAGGAAGGAGAACGGGTTTGGTGCGTCATTAAACCCGAGTGGGAGTAGGAAAAGCGACGAGAGCACGACCAACGCAAGCAGTGCATTCAAGACGGGAAAGCCATTACGAGCCAAAATCAAAGCACGCCCATGCGAAGCCTGCCATAGCGCGGCATCATAGGCAGACATGCCCAAGACCGGACAGCCTGACGCAGGCCTCTGAGGCTGCATGCAGCCAGAGATAGAATGGCATTTGAATTATTCACGTCCCACATCCGTTTTCATCCGGTTAAATAACGGTTGGCCAAGTCATCTTGGGCAACCTGCAAATTTGGCTTGATCCAGTATTTACCAGTAAAAAACAAGTTAAACGCGCGATAACGCAAGCTCCCGAACCTCACCACGCCGCCCGCGCCCTCATCGTCTATCGTCGCCCGGCGCATCGCCGAAGTCGCCCCGCAGGCTCTCGATTTCGGCCTTCAAGGCCTCGTATTCGTCCATCTTGCGCTGCAAAAAGCGCCCGGTCATGCGCGCCTTTTCCGACAGCCCGGACGGCGTGAGGATATAGGCGTAGCGCATCTTGTTGTCGGCCGCGCGGAAGTTTTCGACCTTCACCGCACCTTTCGCGATCAGCGCGTTCACGCAGAAGTTGATGCCGCCAAGACTGACGCCCAGCTCGCGGGCCAGGTCGCGCTGCGACATGTTTGGATTTTGCGCAAGCGCGCGCATCACCCGAAACCGGATCGCAGCCCTGTCGCTCATCGGGGAATGTTCGGGATCTGCCACGGCTACCGCATCAGAGGTCACATGGGTGATCTGTTCGGCACAAGCAAATATCTGCAAGCGTTCATGCGTGAACACTGCCACCAATTTGCAGCGCGAACAAGGGTGAATAATGTGGTATCTATAAAACTTATGCGGGAAAGCGCGGTCCGCGCGGCCCTAGACCGGTTTGCCTGTCAGCCGGTAGGCCGACCGCTGCGTGCCGGGCAGATGCGCGAGATAGCCCGCCTCGACCACACGTTTGAGTGCCCGAAAGAAACTGCTGCGGGGCACGCCCTCCATCAGGCCATGTGTGCGGATATGCTCACTGTCGATATGCTCACTTTGCTCCGCGAGCAGCGTTGCCGCATAGAGAATATTTTTCTCGATACGCCCCAGATCTCCCAGATTGAGATCTCTTTCCATGCCCAACAAGATCTCTTTCAAATGCGCGACTTGTCCAATATTTTTCATCACATGTCCCTCAAAAAAAATACACTTGTCCTGCAAAGCTTATAAATTAGTTGTTTCTGTGTTGACAATCACTAATTTAAGTCCCAAACAGGGATTTATAGTATGGACGAGTATACTCAACCCTCCGCTGCCGATCTCGACTGATTTAAGAGAATCTTCCTCGGCGCGGAGGGATTTTTAAACGCGTCCTGCGGCATCGGCACAACAGTCTTTTCCTTTCGGTTGCGATCGCCTGCGTGGTCTTTGTTTGCGCCTTCGTACGCATAACTGATCCGGCGCGCCGCTCTTGGGGCCTCTCGTCAGCGGGTATCCGCCGCGGCGCACGCGTGTCTCTCACTTGGTAAATCTCAAAAAAAACCACTGTAGCGGCACTGGTGCTTCAATCAGCAATTGATATAATGTTTCAGGATACAAGGTTAGCTGGTACTCTATGAAACACCTCGCGATCGCGGCCGCCTATGTCATGTGTTATGCATTGACGGTTTTTATCGTAACGCCGTTGCAAAGCCGGGTCCTGCCCGAGGTGACTGTCTTCGCAAGCCTTGTTTTCTTTCCGCATGGCGTCAGGGTCCTTGCGACCTGGGCATATGGCTGGAGGGCGATCCCCGGGCTCTTTCTGGGATCTGTTGTTGCCGCCTTTTTGATCACGCCCGACGCCTACGCCAGTATTCTTGAGCCTTCACGGGTGCCGGTCGTTTTCTTTGGCGCAGCCGCAGCTTTCCTGGCCTTCGAGATGTCCCGCCTCAGCGGGTTTGACTTTTATTACAGCCCCACGCGCAAGCTGGATTGGAAGGGGCTGATACTGATCGGTGCGATCGCGTCCATCGTGAATTCGGTCGGCAGTACCGCCATCTATGCGGGTCTCCTTGACGCGGAGATCTTTGACGCTGTGCTGTTGGTCTATGCCCTGGGTGACATTATCGGGTTGATCGCCTGTATGGCCGTGCTCATGTTGGTATTTCGATGGGTCCGCCTGTTCCGCGATGGGCGCGATTGACAGAAGACAGCCAGCCCAAAACTGCGGTTCGACAGGCACCAATGGCGTTACGATCCGCTCTTTTCGATATCACGTGTGGCGATGCTGACGGATGTGGCGCGCCCCATCAGGTCGATCAGCAACTGGACCCGGCCGCTGTCGTCTGCGGCGATGACTTCGGCAATCCAGCCTGAGAACGGCCCGCTGATAACACCGACGCGGTCACCTTGCTGAAACTGCTCCAGCGGTACAAGCATCCCGTCATCGGATGTCGCCAGAAGCAGGCCCGCAGCGATATCAGCGGGCAAACGCGCCGGTTGTCCGCCCGTTCCGGTGATGACACGCGCGATGCCGCGGGTGTTGGAAACCGCGCGCCAGTCAACCGCGGGAGTGGGCGATGAAAAGAACACATACCCCGGAAAAAGGGGCTTTTTGCTGATCCGGATGCCGCGCGCTGTGTGCCGCGACACGTCCCGCATCGGCATCAGTGTGCGATATTGCTGCCGTGCAAGGTTCGCCTGCGCGATCCCCAAGCCATTCGGCTTGAGATGGGCGACATACCAAATCCCGATCTGCATCGGGTCTTGGTGGTCCTGATCCTCACGTTTGCTCATTCAAACACCTGTCACTCGCGTCTGGTCAACGCCGTCCGCGTCAGCTCCGACGCCTGGTCAAATTTGGCGGCTACCGGCGCAACTCAGGCGCTACATATCATAATACGCATGATAGTTTGCATAACTTGCACCATAACCATAGCGCTTCATGCCGCGCGGCGAAATCTGGCTCAGAACGACACCAGCGAGCTTGACGTCAACCTGGGTCAGTGATCGCAGGCCCTCCAGCACTTGCCGGTGCGATATCGCGTCCCAGCGCACACTGTAGATTGTGGTATCGACCCAGCGTCCAATAATCCGCGCGTCGGCAACCGCCAGAACCGGCGGTGTATCGACGATGATATGATCATATTTTGCGCGCAACGCGCTCAGGAATGCGCCAAATCGTTCCGAAGCCAGAACGTCAGCCGCGTTGGTATGCGATTTGCTGCCCAAGAGAACGTCAATATTCAGATCCGGTAGCCGGGTAATCGCATCATCGAGCGCGACGTCGCCGAGCATGACCGACAGGAAGCCGCGCTTTTCGGGAATATCAAAGTACGTATTCATCACGCGCCGCCGAATATCGCCTTCAAGCAAGAGCACTTTTTTCCCCAACCCGGCCAGGTTCATTGCCAAAGCGATCGATTGTGTGGTCTTCCCCTCGCCGGGGATGGAGGAGGTGGACATGATGACCTGCGGAGCCTTGTCCAGATTTGCCAACAGGAGCGACGTGCGCATATGGCGTACCGCCTCTGCAAAGGCAGAGTTCGGTTTGTCCTGCAGGTATTGCAGGACTTGACGCCTGCTGCGCGCAGGCACGAGCGGGATTTGGCCGATCACGGAAAGGCCGGTGCGCGCCTCCAGATCTTCGGCCGTCCGAAACGTGTTTTGTGCGAGTTCGCGGAGAAGGACCAACCCTGCGCCAACCATTGTGCCCAAGACGAGCGAAAGTGCGAGAATGATGCTCTTGCGGGGGGCGGAGGGTGCGTCGGGCACGACAGCATAGGACAAGATGCGGCTCTCTGCCTGTTGCAGGCCCTGCTGCACAGAAGTTTCCTTGAGGCGTGTCAGAAAGAACTCATAGATCAGCCTGTTTGCCTCTGTCTCGCGTTGCAACTGTTGCAAAGCGACCAGTTCGTTGGACTGCGTTGCGATGCTGTTCTCAAGCTCCGCGACAGAGGTGCCGATGGCGACACGCTGTGCCTCCAGACGGCTACTTTCAAGCGCCGCACGCGCCACAATCTCCCCGTACAGCTTTTCCAACGCGCCCTCGTTTGACGCGTCATTCGCAACCAGCGCATCCCACTGCGGGCTCCGTGCCGCTGCGGACATTTGAGCGGGATCACCCGATGCCAGTGCAGCATTCAAAGCGGCCACCCGCGCATCGCTCAACTCTGCCGCCGCCTGC
Organism: Yoonia sp.; assembly: GCA_041549425.1. Taxonomy (GTDB): domain Bacteria; phylum Pseudomonadota; class Alphaproteobacteria; order Rhodobacterales; family Rhodobacteraceae; genus Yoonia. The sequence goes on from JBFEQR010000164.1 coordinate 4,340, forward strand.
GTCTCTGCTTGCAGGTCGCGCAAGTCTTTCAGCTGGCGGTTTAGGGCGATCAATCCTTCCGGACTGGTCAAGTCTGTATTGCTGCTGAACTCTTTGAGTTGGCTTTCGCTGGTCTCCAGTTCAATCTGCAGTTCAGCCACGCGCTCCGTCAGCCAGGCCGTGGCCTCGGCCGTCTTTTCAAATTTCAGAACAATCTGGTCTTCGACGTAAAGCTCGGCGAGCCGGTTTGCGATGCGCGCAGATTTCACCGGATCTTCTGTAACGAGCGAAATATTGAAGACATAGCTTTGACGGACGTTGGATACCGTTGTTTTCGCAAGCACGGCATTGATCACGTGATCCCTGATTGTTTGCGCAGAGAGCGCGGTCGTTGACTGCGTTTGTCCAAAGATATTGCGACGTATGAACTTCGCAAGCGTTCCCAGCGTGAAGATGGGCATGTCACGCAGGGTACTGTTGAATTCCGGATCCTGGACCAGGCCAAGGTCGTCGACCACTTTGCCGATCAGCCGCCGCGATCTTAAAACCTCAACCTCTGTATTGATCGTGACCTGATCGCCGGAAAGGCCAGACATAACGCTGTCGATATCGACAATCTGTTCCTGCCGGCTTTCCAAAGCGACCGATGCAGTTGTGGTGTAGACCGGTGTTGCAATGCCGAAGGCATAGTAGCCCCCTATGACAAGAGCCGTCAGGGCACAAAGAACGATCCAGAGCTTGCCACGCCAGAGCGTCGCAAAGAGCGCGCCCAGATCAATTTCATCGTCAGCAATCGCGGTCTGGCGGTTTGGAGGTGTGAAGTCGTGGTTCTTCATAATTAGCTTTCCGGCGCTTAACGTCTCAATATGGGCTTAAGGAAATGCTTTGCTTTCCGGTCAGTCTTTTCCCTGAAATAGGCCTTGGAACGCGAGTTGCGAACTTAGACGTTCAACGGGCACAATTATAACGGGTTTCCTGTTTTAGCGCCATTCAGGTGGTGATAAACCTGCAAGTGTCTGTGCCAACATATGCTGCCGTCAAACGGGATGTCTGGCAGGCACCGGTATCGACCGCGATACGGCTGCTGTGGCTGCTCGGCTTGCTTACGGTGGTATGCCCGTGAACGACAGACACCCCATCGTGACGCGGCGTGCGCAGAAACGCGCGATGCCCCCACAGCATGACTTCGGATTTCTGCTCGTCGGGTGGTGCCGCCGGATCCATCGCGGCGTGGACGCACCAAATGTTGCCGCTATTCCAGGACAGTGGCAACCGGCGCAGCCAGTGCAGTAATGGCGGGGTCAGGGCTTTCTCAAGGGCGCCGCTCAGTGCAATTGCCTGATCCGGGTTGGGTTGGCGCGCAACATCTGCGACGCCAAAGCTCCTCAGCGTCGCGGTCCCCCCATATTTAAGCCAATTTGCGCCATTTCCCAAAGGATCATCGATGAA
>JBFEQR010000165.1:0-5762 GCA_041549425.1 Yoonia sp.
GATGTTCCCCTACCCCTCGGGCCGCATCCACATGGGCCATGTACGCAACTACACCATGGGCGATGTGATCGCGCGGTATAAGCTGGCGACCGGCCACAATGTGCTGCACCCGATGGGCTGGGACGCTTTCGGCATGCCAGCCGAGAATGCCGCGATGGCCTCTGGCGGGCATCCCAAAGACTGGACCTATCAGAACATCGCCGACATGCGCGCCCAGATGAAACCGCTGGGCCTGTCCATCGACTGGTCCCGCGAATTCGCCACCTGCGATCCCGAATACTATGGCCAGCAGCAGGCCCTGTTCATTGATTTCCTGTCCAAAGGTCTGATTTACCGCAAGAAAGCCGTGGTAAACTGGGACCCCGTCGACATGACCGTTCTGGCCAACGAACAAGTGATCGACGGCAAAGGCTGGCGTTCGGGCGCCGAGGTCGAGCGCCGCGAGTTGGTGCAATGGTTCTTTAAGATCAGCGACTATTCCGAAGAACTGCTGGACGCGCTGGATACGCTGGATAACTGGCCCGCCAAAGTCAAACTGATGCAGGCCAACTGGATCGGCAAATCGCGCGGCTTGCAGTTTGCCTTCGCACGCACCGACGGCGGCGAGATCGACGTATACACCACCCGCCCCGACACCCTGATGGGCGCGTCATTCGTGGGCATTTCGCCGGATCACCCGCTGGCCAAGGAACTGGAAGCCAAGGACGACAAGATCGCCGCTTTCTGCGCCGAATGCCGCAAAGGTGGCACCACGGCCGAGGCCATCGAAAAGGCCGAAAAGCTGGGCTATGACACCGGCCTGCGCGTCAAGCACCCGCTGGCAGGCCACGATGACCTGCCGGTCTATATCGCCAACTTCATCCTGATGGATTACGGCACGGGCGCGATCTTCGGCTGCCCCGCGCACGACCAGCGCGACCTTGATTTTGCACGCAAATACGGCCTGCCCGTCATCAGCACCTACGCCCCTGTCAACGACGACGGCGTGCAGATGCCCGAAGACGGCGGTGACGCCTATGTGCCGCCCAAGTCCGAAAAGGTGGTCTACATCCGCGGATTTGCAGGCGAAACCGAACAGACCGGCGACGAAGGTATCGCCAGCGCCATCGCCTTTTGCGAGGCGAATGGCATCGGCGCAGGCGTCACAAAATTCCGCCTGCGCGACTGGGGCCTGTCGCGCCAGCGTTATTGGGGTTGCCCGATCCCCGTCGTGCATTGCGATGATTGCGGGGTTGTGCCTGAAAAGAAGGAAAACCTGCCGGTCGAACTGCCCTATGACGTCAGCTTTGACACACCGGGCAACCCGCTGGACCGTCACCCCACATGGCGCGATTGCGCCTGCCCGTCCTGCGGCAAGCCTGCCCAGCGCGAAACCGACACGATGGACACGTTTGTGGATTCGTCATGGTATTACGCCCGCTTCACATCCCCGCAGGCCGACACGCCGACAAACATGGAAGACGCCGCCTATTGGATGAACGTCGACCAGTATATCGGCGGCATCGAACACGCGATCCTGCACCTGCTTTACAGCCGGTTCTTTGCCCGTGCCATGCATATGACCGGCCACCTGCCCGCCAGCGCCAAAGAACCCTTTGATGCCCTGTTCACACAAGGCATGGTCACGCACGAGATCTATCAGACCCGCGACGCCAAGGGCCGCCCTGTCTATCACCTGCCCGAGGATGTGACCGACGGGAAACTGGCCGACGGCACCGCAGTTGAAATCATCCCCTCTGCCAAGATGTCCAAGTCCAAAAAGAACGTGGTCGACCCTGACGATATCCTTGCCAAATACGGGGCGGATACCGCCCGCTGGTTCGTGTTGTCCGACAGCCCACCGGAACGTGACGTGGAATGGACCGCATCGGGTGCGGAGGCGACGTTCAAACACCTCAACCGCGTGCACCGTATAGCGACCGAAATCGCCGCGATGGACGAGGATACAGGTCAGGGCGACGACGAGTTGTTGCGCGCCATGCACAAGGCGATCCACGAAATCACCTTGGGTGTCGAATCATTCGGATTTAATGCAGCGATTGCAAAGCTTTATGCTTTTACCAACGCTGTCGCGAAGTCCAAGGCAGGCGGCACGTCCAAACGGCAGGCGATGCGCACCCTTGCGCAGCTTATGTCGCCCATGACCCCGCATCTGTCCGAAGAAATCTGGGCCATGCTGGGCGGTGACGGCCTGATCGCCAACGCGCCGTGGCCCAAGGCGGATGAGGCGATGCTGGTCGAAGACACCATCACGATGCCGATCCAGATCAACGGCAAGCGCCGCGCCGAAATCAAAGTCGCCGCCGATGCCAGCAAGGACGCTGTCGAAGAGATGGCGATGGCGCTGGAAGTCGTGCAGAGTGTCCTTGGGGGCAATTCCCCCAAGAAACTGATCGTTGTCCCGGGCCGGATTGTGAACATTGTCGTCTAACCGCCTCTCGCGCCGCATTGCACTGCTGGGTCTGCTGGCCCTTGCAGGCTGCGGCTTTGCGCCGGTCTATGGCGGTGGCGGCAACCAAGGCGCGTTTGCCTTTGAAACCGACGAAAGCGTCACAGGCTTCCGTTTGCAGGGCCGCCTTGCCGAACGGCTTGGCCTGCCCGATGCGCCCGCGTTCGTGATCAAAACATCGGTGGACCTGTCGGAAAGGGCTGCTGCAATCACGGCCGAAGGCGACACAGCACGCCTGAACGTCATTGGTTCGGCAAAATGGTCGCTAGTCAGAATTGCGACCGGTCAGCAGATTGATGCGGGCACGGTGCAGGGCTTTACCAGCTATTCCGCGACAGGCTCGACCGTGGCGACGCAAACCGCCAAGGACGATGCGCACGCGCGGCTGGCGGTCATCCTTGCCGATCTGATTGTGACCCGCGTGATGCGTGCCCAATCGGACTTGCAGCCATGAAGCTGAACGGGGCCGCCGCCGCAAAGTACCTGTCGCAACCTGATGCGACCCATACAGCCCTGTTGATCTTTGGCGCGGACCCGATGCGAGTGGCGGACAAGCGGCAACAGGCTATCACCGCACTTGTCGGGCCACAGGGCGAAGAAGAAATGCGCCTGACCCGCATCAACGCCGCCGATTTGCGCAAGGATCCTGCCCTGCTGGATGACGCGATCAAAGCGCAAGGTTTCTTTCCGGGTCATCGCGTTGCCTTTGTCGAAGACGCGACAGACGGTCTGGCCAAGCTGATCGAGGCCGCCCTTTCAGACTGGCAGGCCGGTGATGCGCAGGTTGTCATTACCGCAGGGCAACTGACCGCGAAATCAGCACTGCGAAAAGTAGTCGAGGGGCACAGGAATGCCATTGCCATCGGCCTTTATGACGATCCCCCCACCATGGCCGACATCGAACGATCGCTTGCCGCTGCCAGCATCCCCCAGCCAGATCGCGAGGTGATGGATGCCCTTATGGCGCTTGCCAGTACGCTCGAGCCGGGGGATTTCCGGCAAACGCTGGAAAAGGTCAGTCTTTACAAGCGCGGCGATGACACGCCGCTTTCAATCGCCGATATCATGGCCAACGCCCCGCAATCGGCAGAGGTCGATGTTGATGACATTCTGGAGGTCGTGGCCACGGGACAGGTGGAACTGCTTGGCCCGCTTATGAGCAATCTTTCGGCCCAAGGGGTGACGCCGGTCACGCTTTGCATCGGGGCGATGCGGCATTTCCGGCGTCTGCATGTGGTCGCCTCTGATCCGGGTGGGCCTGCGGCGGGTGTCGGGCGCTTGCGCCCCCCTGTCTTTGGCCCGCGACGCGACAAGATCGTAGGTCAGGCCAGCAGATGGGGCCGCGACAAGCTGGAACGCGCTCTGACGGCACTGACGGACGTGGATTTGCAGCTACGCTCTGCCAACACAGCACCCCCTGCGGCCCTGTTAGAACGCACGTTGATTAGATTGACGATGATGGCCCGCCGCTAGCAAATGCAGCGGCAGCACGCCCTGCCCTGCGACCGGTGGCAAGGCACCCCGTAATCAGGTAACCCCCTGTCGGCGCTTCCCAATCCAGCATTTCACCCGCGGAAAACACCCCCGGGCGATCCCGCAGCATCAGCCCCTCTGTCAGCGCGTCGAAGCGGACACCGCCTGCGGTCGAAATGGCCTCATCCATCGGGCGTGGTCCGCTGTGGCGCACCGGCAGGGCCTTGATCAACGGGGCAAGATCGGCGGGAAACGGGCGTCCGAATTCTGACAACAGCGCCATGCGCACGGGATCAAGGCGTAGCACTTTGCGCAGGTGGTTGCTCAGGCTTGTTTTGCCGCGCGGTTTGGCCAATGCGTCGCGCACACGATCCAGCGGCCAATCGGGCATCAGGTCGATTGTCAGCGGCGCACCTTCTCGCATGGCGCGCGACACCATATAGACCCCGCCCCCTTCGATCCCGCGTTTCGAAATCACGAATTCGCCGCGCGTGGTCTGCCCGCCTGCGGTCAGCGCCACGGCCTTCACCGGTTGCCCCAGATGTCGCGTCATATGATCGGACCACGCGACAGAAAAGCCCATATTCGCGGGGGCAAAAGGGGCGACGGCATCCGGCAGATACGTGGCCCAAGCCCCGTTCGCGCCCAATCTGGCCCAGCTTGCCCCGCCCAGCGCCAAAACAGTCACTTTCGGATCAAGCCATGTGTCACCCTTGGCCGTGGTGAACCGCAAGCGACCGTCTTTCCAGCCGTCCCAGCGCCAGCGCGTTTGGATCACAACGCCCAGCGTATCCAGCCGCGCCAACCACGCCCGCAACAGCGGAGACGCCTTCATGACCTTGGGAAACACCCGCCCCGTCGATCCGGTAAACAGAGGCTGACCCAGACCGGTCGCCCATTCCATCACCTCTTGCGGGCCGAAATCTGCGACGATCTTTGCCATCGGCGGGTCAAAAACTGCTGCGAAGTCATCTTCGACCTTGGTAAGGTTGAGCCCTGATTTTCCCGCCATCAGAAACTTGCGCCCGACCGAAGGCATGGCATCCGCAACGACAACCGACAGACCGGCATTGGCCAATTCTTCAGCCGCCATTAAACCCGCAGGTCCGGCCCCGATGACGACAGCATCGGTCACGTTGGTATCGGGCCTTTCATCACGAGCGCGGAAAAGCTGATGTTGCCCAACTTGACCACTGCCTCGCCAAAGGCGTCGCATGCCTGATCCATCAACATTGCTGGCTCCATTGCCGCATTCCCCCGAATTTCCGCTCTTTTGCCGCCGGTTGGGGCAAATCGCAATGCTAGAGGATCATCGCCTTGATCGAAGCGATATGACTTTGATCGGCTTTCAGTACATCCTGCCCCAACGTCTGCGCTGTTTCCAAAAGCGTCTCAGCCGCTGTGATCCGGTCCAAAAGACCCCATTGCAGGGCTTCGTCCGCCTGCACCTTTTGACCTGCCATCAAGATGCATTTGGCCCGCGCAGGTCCGACAAGCTGCCGCAAGCGCGGGGGGTCCGAAGGCTGCGGCAGAAAGCCCAGTTTCATCACCGGATAAAAGAACTTTGCCTGCGGCACGGCGATGCGCAGATCACAGGCCAGAACCATCCCGAAAGCACCACCCGCGACGGTGCCGTTCAAGGCGGCGATGCTAAGGCATGGCAGGTTGGCAATGGCCGTCGAAAGCCTTTCCCAAACCGGATCTGTGGCAAGACCGGCACGCGCGGCATCCAGATCGGCACCCGCGCTGAAGACGGACCCTGTGCCCGTCAGAATGAAAAGTTTCGCCGCGGACGCCGCACTGGCAATATCTGCAAGCTCTGTCAGCATCTCGCGGGTCA
>JBFEQR010000166.1:0-5737 GCA_041549425.1 Yoonia sp.
ACCAACGGCTCTAGCCCGCAGGCCCGCGCTTGCAGGGCCTGTGCGCGGCCGATCTCACCGCCGTCGGCAGTGACGGCTGCATTGTTGGACATGTTCTGCGGCTTGAACGGCGCAACCGACATGCCGCGCCGCAGACATGCGCGCGCAATCCCAGCGACAAGCATGGATTTGCCGACATTCGAGCCGGCCCCCTGAATCATGATCGCCTTGGTCATTGCGCACCTCTTTCGCTAACGTTCTAGGGACGCATCGGGCGCGGGGAAAGACATTGAATTCACCGGCGCACCGGATTTTGGGGCTATGCGCGTTTGACAGGGCCTAAAAGCAGTGTGTCACATCCACGGGACAGAATTCAGCTTCGCCGTTCATTGACCTCGCAGGGCCTGAAACGAAAAAAACGCGGCCCTCGGGGCCGCGTCTTTGTCAACAAACTGCAGAACTTGTTCAGGCAGCGCGTGCTTCTTGTTCGGCTGCGTTGCGGCGTTCGCTTTCTTCGCGTGACAGTGCGACAGACGTGCGCACACCTTTGCCGACGAATTCCATCAGACCGGCGACCACACGTTCGTTGGGGTCGATACCGGCACACGACAGCACTTCGCGGCCATCACGTGAACGGGCCCAGCGCGCAATCTGCTCTGGTCCGTTGCCGTATTTCTTGTCGTCTGCAATCGCATCATCCAAAGCAGCCAGAACAACAGCTGCAAAGAGCTTACGGGCACGGTTACCTTGTTCGTTGTTGAACGCTGAACCGTCGACGAAATCTCGCATCATATATCCTTTTTTGCTCTTGTACTTCTTGCGTGTGCGCCCTTATGCATGTTCGCGGCCGATTCGGGGAAGCTCTTTCTGCATAGCTGGCATGATTAATTCGCATGTCTTGTTTTCGTCTTATTTTTCAGCCGCGTCGTCCGCTTGTCACGCCCTCACTTGCTGGATATAGGCTGGTCTCACGTTCATTCAACCTTAACCTCTTAATCAGAGACGATATGACCCATGCCCAAAATCAACGGTAACGAAATCCGCCCCGGCAACACGCTTGAGCATGAAGGTGGTCTTTGGGCCGCTGTCAAAGTTGATCACGTCAAACCCGGTAAAGGCGGTGCCTTTGCGCAGGTAGAGTTGAAAAACCTGCGCGATGGTCGCAAATTGAATGAACGCTTCCGGTCTGCGGACAAGGTCGAGCGTGTGCGTCTGGACCAGAAAGACCAGCAATTCCTGTTCGAGGACGGTGACATGCTGACCTTTATGGATAGCGAAACCTACGAACAGATCGCATTGCCTGCCGATATTCTGGGCGACCGCCGCCCGTTCCTGCAGGATGGCATGACCGTCAAGATCGAATACTATGGCGATGAGGCGCTGAACGTGAGCCTGCCGCAAAAGGTCGTCTGCAAAGTCGTCGAGACAGAGCCGGTCGTCAAAGGCCAGACCGCTGCAAACAGCTTCAAACCTGCGATTCTTGACAATGGCGTGCGCGTCATGATCCCGCCATTCGTGGGGCAGGACGAAGATATCGTCGTGAATACGGAAACATTCGAATACGCCGAACGCGCCTAGGGTCTAGATGCGGGTAAGCGTTGCATTGCCTGCCTGCATCTCACCGTCCGCACGGTCGAACCGCAGAAACGCCAGACCCTGATCGCCCGCGACAGAATAAAGCGTGCCCACAGGTTTGCCTGCTGCGGTGATCTGATCGCCTGTCTGCGCGTCACCATCAATTTGTACCCGTGCCAGCCCCTTTTTCAGAACGGTCTTGTGCTTCATGCGCGCAACGATCTCTTGCCCGACAAAGCAGCCTTTCTTGAAATCGACGCCGTGCAACGCCTCGAAACCCGCTTCAAGGATATAGGTGTCGGGGGTGAGTTCCACGCCTGTCTCGGGGATCAGGTTTTGCACGCGCAGGGCCGCGAAATCGGTGTCATCGCTAATGTCTGTGTCACCATAGGCGCGCCAGCCCATCGCCGGATGGCGGGGATCGGCATAGGCGCCTGCGGGCATAGCGCCTGTGCCGCGTGACACCACCAGATCGGTCTGGGTCACCTCAACCGCGGCACGCAGCCGGTACATCATCAGGCGCTGTCCTAACGTCTGTGCATGTGATGCCGCCACGTCAATCAACAGGCGGTCCGCCTGACCGATGACAAAGAAATCGGCAATGAACTTGCCCTGCGGTGTCAAAAGGGCGGTGTAGATGATGCTGTCAGCGGCTTTGGCCACGTCATTGGTGACCAGCCCCTGCAAGAATGAAATGCGGTCATCGCCGCTGATGGACAGGACGGTGCGATCAGCCATCGGATGTGCTTTCTTTTTGCGAGAATTGAAGGCGGTGCAGGTCGGCGTAGATGCCGCCGCGTTCAAGCAACGTATGGTGATCGCCCTGATCGACAACACGTCCCTGATCCATGACCACGATGGAATCGGCATTGCGCACCGTCGACAGCCTGTGCGCGATCACCAGCGTCGTGCGCCCCTTGGCCAGCTTTTCGAGCGCGGCCTGCACAACGGCCTCTGACTTGGTATCAAGCGCGCTTGTCGCCTCGTCCAGCAGCAAAATGGGCGTATCGCGCAGCAGCGCCCGCGCGATTGCAACACGTTGGCGTTGCCCGCCCGACAGGTTGGACCCGCGCGGACCGGCAGGGCTATCAAGGCCATCTGGCAGTGCGGGCAGGAAATCTGTGACATGGGCGGCGTCCAGCACCGACTGAAGTTGTTCGTCGCTGACATCCGTGCGCCCCAGCAGGATGTTGTCGCGCAGGGTTTCGTCGAAAAGGGCGGCGTCCTGTGTGACGACCGAAAACAGACCGCGCAGATCGCCCAGATCAAATTCCGTAATTGGATGACCGTCGACAAACGGGGTGCCGGAATGCGGCTCTACCAGACGCGTCAGCACATTGAACACGGTGCTTTTGCCAGCCCCCGATGCCCCGACCAGCGCAGTGGTCTTGCCTGCCTCGGCGGTAAAGCTGGCGCCGCGCAGGATCGGCAAATCACCGTAGTCCAGTTGCACGTCCTCAAAGCTGATCCGTGGTGCTGCAACGGGTGCGGGCTTTGCCTTGGCCGGTGACAGGATCGTCGGTTTCATGTTCAGAACAAACTGCAGCCTTTCGACGCTTGCAGCAGCCATCTGCCATTGCCCGCTCATCAACCCCAAACGGCGCAGCGGGTCAAAGGCCAGCGACATGGCCGTGAAAAATGCCATGAACTCGCCATTGGTTTTTTCGCCGCTGATAATCTCGGAGCCGCCGTAAAGCATGACGCCCAGAAAGCCCAATCCGGTCATGATGTCGATCAGCGCCGGCACGGCAGCTTGACCCACGGATGTGCGCACCTCGGCATCGACCCCTTGCTTGATCAGCGCATCATAGCGTTCGGCCTGATAGGTCTCGAGCGCGTTCAGCTTGATGGGGTTGATGCCGTGGAACACCTCGTCCAGACGGGTCGAGATGCGGCCTGCGACCTCGCGCGAGTTGCGCGAGCGGCGGCGGATATAGGCCTGCACCAGAAGCGATGGCAGGATCAAAAGCGGAATGCCGACGATGGCAATCAGGGTCCATTGCCAGTCGATCCACAAGGCGACGGCCAAAAGCCCCAGCAGGGCAATGGCGTCCTTGGCTATCGCTGTCAGGATACCGCTCCAGACGCTGTTGATGACGTTGACATCGCCCTGCACGCGTTCGATCAACTGGCCCGGTGGATGCAGCTGGAAAAAGCCGCTATCAAGGCTCATCAGGTGGCGCAGCATATGCTTGCGCATAGAGGCCGCCGTCAGTTGCTTGATCAGCGACATCAGGACCATGCGACCGGCTGATGTGCAGGCCCTGACAAAGAAAATGCCCATGATCGCAAAGCCCACAAAATAAAGCGCGTTGCGGTCGCCTTCGGCAAAGACATCGTCGAACATCGGCTGGATCATGCGGCTGATCATCGCCAGCATGGACCCTTCGATCATCATCAGCACGACCGCGGCGGCCAGCAATTTCTTGTGATGCCGCAGATAATCGCGCCACAGCCACGAAAACAGCTTTGCGGCTGATTGTGTTGTCTTGGGGTCGACGGGTGAGGGTGGCGGGGGCATCAAAAGCCTTTTGGCGGTGCGTGTCGATCATCGGTCTAATCGCAAATGGGGTGCCCGTGCAAGCAAGGCAAGGTTGACCCTGCAACGACCCGCGTTAGTGTCCGTCCGAAACCACACACGAAAGTCCCCCACATGTCATTGTCACAAGGTCGCGCTTATCTGGCTATCCCCGGTCCGTCTGTCATGCCGGACGCTGTTTTGCAGGCGATGCACCGCGCGTCCCCCAATATCTATGAGGGCGAGTTGCATGATCTGACCGACAGCCTTGTGCCGGACCTGAAGTCGGTGGCGATGACGGATGGCAATGTCGCCATCTACATCGGCAACGGCCACGCGGCGTGGGAGGCGGCGCTTGCCAATGTCATGTCGCGCGGTGATACGGTGCTGGTGCTGGCGACGGGCCGGTTCTGCATCGGTTGGGGTGAAATGGCGGCGGGCATGGGCCTGAACGTCGAAACCATCGACTATGGTGCGCAGTCGCCTGTCGATCTGGCGCGGGTCGCCGATGTTCTTGGTGCCGACAAGGAAGGCCGGATCAAAGCCATTCTGGTCTGCCATGTGGACACATCCACCAGCGTGAAGAACGACATCAAGGGCGTGCGGGACGTTTTGGACCAGACCGGACATCCCGCCTTGCTGATGGCCGATTGCATTGCCTCGCTTGGCTGTGACCGCTTCGAAATGGACGCCTGGGGTGTCGATGTTATGGTTGCGGGTTGCCAAAAGGGGTTGATGACGCCTGCGGGGATCAGCTTTGTCTGGTTCAACGCAAAGGCACAGGCGGCACGGGGCAATTGCGTGACCAGCTATTGGGATTGGCAGCCGCGCGTGAACCCCGACATGTATTTCAAGTATTTTAACGGCACAGCACCGACCCATCACCTTTACGGGCTGCGCACCGCGCTTGACATGATCAAAGCGGAAGGGCTGGATCAGGTTTTCGCGCGCCATGAAAAGCTGGCCCAGATTATCTGGGCTGCCTTTGAGGCGTGGTCCGCGAAAGGGCCGATGCATTTGAACATCGCTGATCCCGTGCACCGCTCGCACGCGGTCACCTCGATCGGTATCGGGTCACCCGACGGTGATGCGCTGCGCCACTGGTGCGAAAACAATTGCGGGCTGACACTGGGCATCGGTTTGGGGCGCGATCCGGCAGACGGCTATTTCCGCATCGGGCACATGGGCCACGTCAACGCGCATATGATCATGGGGGTGTTGGGCACGATTGATGCAGGGCTCAAGGCGCTGGACATTCCGCACGGCGAGAACGCGCTGTCAGCGGCGGCGCAGGCCTTGGCAGTGCGGGCCTAGCCCGATCTGGCCCTGCCGATCCACCTGAAGAAATGGTCCAGCCCGTAGGCCGTGATCACGACCCAAAGATAACCAAAAAGCGCGCCAATGATCCAGAACGACATGAATAGGATCACGCCGAGCGTTGTCAGAAACGCATCGGTGAAATCTTCGACGCGGCCTATGGGTTTGTGGTGCGACATGCGTGGTTCTCCCTGCGGATATAGCCTAGCCAGCCTTCCGTAAAAATCACCCTAATTTTTCGTGTGCATCCGCAAGGGCACGGGGAAGTGCGGCGGCAAAGGCCTGCATCTCGTCTTGCGGTCCACAACTGACGCGAATGCAGCGATCCTGAGGGGCGACAAAGGGCAT